>JAGYNK010000052.1 GCA_018400055.1 Candidatus Moraniibacteriota bacterium | reverse complement strand
TCCCAAAAAAATACCTACTTTTTCCGTTAAAGCTATGACTTTATTTAAGTTTTCTATGGTAATCTTGTTTCTTTCATAATTTATTTCACTTATCTTTTCGCGAAAGCCGGAATTTTCAATTGACTGGGCGATAATTTCGTATTGGCTTGGCTCAAAAGCGGTTATCATCAAAGAAGAAAGAAGAGGATTTTCGTTTATTTCTTCCAACGCTTGGCTTATTATGGGATCATTATTTTCGCTGTTCAGCAATTCATCCAAGGCTTGTTCTCGGGAAATATAACTGACTGACTTTATTTCTTGATATATTTTTAAATCATCTTTAATTTCCAGAATTTCCTTTTCTGAAACTTCCGGCTTAAAATAAACGCTTATATTTACTTTAGACTGAATGTTTTTGATTATGGAATTGGCAGCTGTTCCCATCAGGGCGGCTGCACTCACCACATAAAGAGAAAGAGATATTATTATGATGGTAGCCAAACTCAGCCACCAATGGCGGGAAAAATTCTTTAAGCCTTCTTTGAATGTTCTCCAAATTTTTAAAAATTTCATACGGTATAATATTTTCCCTTTTTAATATCACTTACGATTTTTCCTTTTTCCAAAACCACCACTCTTTTATTGGCTTTATTAACCACTTCTTTATCATGCGTAGCCAAAATAACTGTGGTCCCCATGTCGTTTATTTTAATCAATAATTGAATAATTTCCCAGCTGGAAGTCGGATCTAAATTTCCGGTGGGTTCATCGGCTATAATGACCAAAGGACAATGAATCAACGCTCTGGCCATGGAAACTTTTTGTTGTTCGCCGCCACTTAACTGTTCCGGATATTTCTCCATTTTGTTTGACAATCCCACTAAATCCAATATGCCCGGAACTTCTTCCTCTATTTCTTTATTGGTTTTTCCGGCTACTTCTAGTGCGTAAGCGACATTTTCAAAAACCTTCTTTTCTGGCAAAAGCTTAAAATCTTGAAAAACCATCCCGATATTTCTTCTGAAGTAAGGCAAATGCTTTTTCTTAATAGTGCCGATATCCCGTTCATTAAAAAAAACCTTTCCGGAAGTCGGTTGCTCTTCGGCGTAAATCAATTTCAATAAAGTGGACTTGCCCGCGCCGCTATGCCCCACAACAGAAACAAATTCGCCTTTTTTTATATTTAAATTAATTTCTTCCAGCGCTACGAAATCCCCGGGAAAAACTTTACTGACTTTTTCAAATTTTATCATATTTTCATTATACAATATTTACAAATATTGACAATGCCACTAAAAAAGCCGGAACATATATTTATACCCCGGCTTATTATCAAATAGTAAACTCCATACCGTTTTTTTCCGCTAAATTTATAAATTTCTCCAGTCCTGTTATATCACGAAAATTAATATTGTTCGCATCGGCGGTTCTTCTTATTTTTCCCAGCCAGCTACGAATTTTTACTGATTCGTCAGTGATTTTAATATTCAGTGGCACGGAGAAAATCGGTTTTTCATCCACGTTGAATTCCATGTTTTTTATGTTTTTTCCCTCTCTGGCAACAGCGTAAATGTTGCCATTTCTTCTTATAATCGCCATTCTTAATGATTTCACCTTATCCTCCGTAATTATTTTTTGAATTTAATTAACAAGTGGGTATTGGAAAATTTATAATTCATCCTCCCATTTAATGAAGAGTAACAGCAGAAAAGTCAAATTTTTTCTTGCATTTTTTACAATAACCAATCCCTGAATCTGGCTTTCCGGATTCAATTTTTTTTCCATTATTCCAAACTTTTACCCAGAAGATAACTTTCTTTGAAGATTGGCAATTGGGACAGTTGAGATACTGTCTATTATTATTTCTTGAATCAGAACCTTCACTAAGATTTAAATCTCTCATCGGTATCATTTCTAACCTCCTTTATCATTTTTTAATTTTCAAATCAACTATTTTTAGCTGGAGCTTTTTGTTTCCGTTCCAGCTATCTTGTTGCAGATTAAAAACTAAGTCTAAAACATCGCCCTTTTTAATATTTTTAAAGCTTTCGGACATATTGAAACCTATAGCTTCAAAAATTTTGGGCTTTTTATTTTTGGGTCGCAGGAACAACTTTAAATGTTTTTCGCCATTCCCCACCCAACTTAATTCTTCCACGATTAAATTTTTTGTCAAGAATAAAGGCTCCTCGTTTTCTTTGCCGAAAGGTTCTATTTTTTTTATTTCTTCCACCAGTTTAAAGCTTATATCCTCTTCGGAAATTTCCGCATCTATTAAAATTTCCGGCAGAATATCTTTGCCTCGCAAATCATTTTCTATAATAGTGTTTAACTTTTCATAAAATTTTTCCAAATTTTCGTTTTTTATGGAAATTCCGGCGGCTTGGCTATGCCCTCCGTATTTAATCAGTAAATCTTTGCATTTTTCAATTGATTCTATAATATTGATTGGCGGAATGCTGCGAAAGGAACCGCGGCTTTCCAGCTCTCCCTTTTGTAAAATTGCCGTAGGTTTTCCAAATTTATCGGCGATTCTTCCGGCAGCCAATCCCACTATGCCTATGGGAAAATGCTTTCCGGCAGCAAAAATAAATTTCTTTTTTCTGAAAGCGTTTTTGGCCAATATTTCCACTTCGTCAATAATTCTTTTTGTAGCGGCTTGCCTTTTTCTATTGCAACTTTCCAATTCCAAGGAAAGGCTGCGTGCCTTAACTCTGTCTTCTTCGGAAATTAAATCATAAGCCACAATGGCGTGATTCATTCTTCCCGCCGCGTTAATCCGGGGAGCTATTTGAAAGGAAACTTTTTGTGCGTCGGGAATATGATTTTCATCTATTGAAATTTGTCCTACCTTAAAAATTTCCTGTAGACCCACCCTTCTGGTTTTAGATAAAACGACCAGACCGAATTTGCATAAAGTCCTATTTTCTTCCAGCAAAGGAACGCAATCAGCGATAGTTCCTATAGCCACCAAATCCAGCAGCCATTTTAATTGTTCTTTTTCTTCCGGAATTATTTTTTCACACAAAGCCTGAGCCAGTTTGAAAGCTACACCTACGCCGGCTAAATCCTCAAAGGGATATCCGGAATTTTTCATATGGGGATTAATAACGGCGCAAGCCTTGGGAATTTTAGGCGGAATGTGATGATGATCGGTTATGATAAAATCTATTCCCATTTTGGAAGCAGTTTCCACTTCTTTTGCGTTGGAAATTCCGCAATCAACCGTAACAATAAGACTAACTCCCTTTTTCTTTAAATATTTAATAGCTTTAGAGTTTAGTCCATACCCCTCGTTTTTTTTGTCCGGAATGTATATTTCAAAAAATAGTTCCAGTTTTCTGAAAATTTCTGCCAGAACGACCGAAGAAGTTATTCCGTCAGCGTCATAATCGCCGAAAATGGCTATTTTTTCTTTCCCCTTTTTGGCTTTTATGATTCTATCCACAGCTCCGGGCATTTGGGAAAACAAAAAAGGATTATGAATATCTTTTTCATAATCGGGAAAAAGAAAACGATTTATTTCTTGATTTTTATCAAGTCCTCTTTGGAAAAGTAAATTTAAAGTTATCGGATGCCAAGAATTTTCGTTTTCATTGTCTGTTTTTATTTTTTCTCTTATTTTCCAATTATTGGGCATTTAGATTACGCTTTCAATATCCAACCACATTTGGGGCAAATTAAACGGGCGTTTAGAATTCCCTCCTTGGAATTGTTAATTTGCATCCTTAAGACTAAATCCGTATTGCATTTTGCGCATTTAAAATCTTGGCTGGTGTTAAGTTCTTTGGCTAATTTGGCAGAATCCAGGCTGTTTCTATTGAATTCCACATTGTATCCCTCATTTATAAAAAGGCTTTTTATTCTTTCTAATGCTTGAATAGGAGAAGTTTCTCCGCGGACAATAAAATCTTTAGCTCCCAATTCTTCCGCTCTCTTTCTGTCTTCCTCTCTTCCCATGTGGGAGGAAATAGCTACCGGAATTTTAGAGGTAGTCACATTTTTTTTCAGCGCTTCCATCATTGAAAAACCGTCCATGCGAGGCATTATTATTCCGGTAAAAATTATATCGGGAACCTTTTCATTGGCTTTCTCTAATCCTTCCAAACCGTCGCTGGCCTCTATTACATCAAAATTTTCTTTCCGAAAAACTTCCGCGTAAATATCCCTAATATCATTATTGTCATCCACGATAAGAATCTTTATTTTTTTGTCCATCATAATTTTAATTTAATTTATTACTATTTTTATATCTACGGCTTTGGCTTCTTTTTCATTATTATAAACCAATAAAGGGTTTATATCAATCTCCTTTATGTTCTCAATTTCTCGAGCTAGCGAAGCAAGCTTCATTAATATTTCCGCTGTTTCATTAATGTTGTACGGATTTTTACCTCTGGTTTTTTTAAATAAAAATCCCAATTTTCCATTAAGTAAGCGTTTTTTTATCTCATCAAGACTCAACGGCGGAATAAAGAACTCAACTGTTTTAAAAATTTCTGCGTAAATTCCTCCCAAACCGCAAATTATCACCGGTCCGAAAACTTTGTCTTTTTTTATTCCTATAATCAACTCGGCCTGAATTTTCAGCATCGGCTGGATGATTATATTTTCTCCCGGAAAATTATTTTTCATTTTTTCCAAGGCTGCTGATAATTCTTTTTGATTTTTAATATTTAAAATAACTCCCTGTTGGTCTGTTTTATGTAAAATTTTATCACTGTCAATCTTAACCGCAACTGGAAATTTTATCTCCATATCATTTCCATTTTTTATGTCATTCCCGCGTAGGCGGGAATCTGGGTTTTCTTTTTCCTCGTTTTTAGATTTTACGTCAATATCAACAGTTATTGTTTCTGCGACACTAATTTCATACAAATCCATAATTTTTCCAGCTTCTGAAAATAAAAGCGCGGAACGGTTCTCCATGGTCGCCTTCTGGATAATTTCCAGCGTTTTTTTCTGTCTCTCCTTTCGTATTTCAATGCTCGCTTCCTCTTGTTCTAAATCGTAAATATCGCGAGCGCTCCATTTATAATATTTATCCAAGGCTCGCACCGCTTTTTCCGGAAAAGAAAAATTAGGAATATTATTTTCTCTTAAAAGGCTCAAAGCCTCGGCGATTTTTTCTCCACCCATAAAGACTGCTACGGTTGTTTTATTAGTCTTACTGTTAAAATTAATTATTTCTCTTGCGATCTTTTCACAAGGCGTTTGGTCTTGCGGAGTAAGCACGCCAATGACCATACCTGCTTTTTCTTGGTCGATACTCTCTAAGGCTTTTTTATAGCGATCTTCATGAGCGTCTCCCAAGAGGTCAATTGGATTTTCTAAGGAGGATTCTTCTGGTAAAAAATCTTTTAATTTATTTTTTGTTTCTTGGCTTATATCCGCTAATTTTATTTTCTTATGCTTAAAGGCGTCTGCGGTCAGCACTCCCGGTCCGCCCGCGTTAGTAATAATAATGGCCTGATTATTTGCAATGGTTTTTGTTTCCGAAACCAGCTTTATTAGATCAGAAAAATTTTCCAAATTGTCTGTTTCTAAAATGCCGGTTTTATTGAAAACAGCGCTTATTATCTCATTACTTCCGGCCAACGCTCCGGTATGGGAAGAAATGGCTTCTTTAGACTTTTCTGTCTTACCCGCTTTAAGTATGATGACGGGCTTTTTCAGAGAAGTTTTTCGGGCTATTTTTATAAATTGCCGGCCGTCTTTTATGCCTTCAATATAAACCGCTATCACTTTGGTATTTTTATCTTTGGAAAAGTATTCCATCAGATCCGCTTCGTCAATCTGAGCTTTATTTCCCATAGAAACCAAATTTGAAAATTTTATGCCTTCTTTCTCCGCCGCATCCATGAAAGCTACCGCCAAAGCGCCGGATTGGGACATAAAAGCGACATTGCCTGCCTCTGGCATTCCTCCCGCGAAAGAAGCGTTTAACTTTATTTTGGGATTTATAAATCCCAAACAATTTGGTCCCAGAATATTTAATCCGTTTTTCTTGGCTAAATCGGCTAGCTCCATTTCTCTCTTTTTTCCCTCTTCCCCGATTTCTGAAAATCCGGCAGAAATTATTATAAAATTTTTAACCTTTTCCGAAGCGTTTTTAACAATATCGTTAACAAATTTGGCGGGAACTATAATAATGGCCAAATCAATTTTTTCCTCAATTTCTTCCAAACCGGAGTAACATTTTTTCCCAAAAAGCTCTTTGTAATTAGGATTAACCAAAAATACTTCACCGTTATAGCCTAAATTGAGAATATTCTTAACCACTACGCTTCCTACTTTCCCCTCTTTTTCCGTAGCGCCCACAATTCCAATAGAGCGAGGATTAAAAAAATTTTCCAAATTGTCTTTTGAATCTAACATAATCTTATTATATTCCATTTTTTTAAATAAACCAAATTTTTCTTTCGCTATTTTATTCGCTGTTTTTCTTTCGCTTTTTCCGTAAAAAAATTCCCAGATGTTCTTATATAGTTATATAAACATTAAGTTAGTTTTTTGCTTTTTTTAAAATTTTCTATTTTAAATTACAGAGAAAATATTTAATCTTTATGCGTTATTATTTACAAACTCATTATCTATAAACACTGAATATTCTGAGTTAAAAAACAAAAAAACTACCAATTGAATCAATGAGTAGTCTTTGTGCTTACTTTGCATTACTTTATTTAAAATTATCTAAACCTATTTCAGTCTTTTATTTTTCTGTCTCTCCCAACTCTTTTATTAATCTTTTCTGTTCTCGCGACAAGCGTTTGGGAACCTTAACGATAATTTTTACCAGATGGTCGCCTTGTCCTCGCCCGCCCAAATGTGGGATCCCCTTTCCCTTAATTCTGAAAATTTCTCCCGATTGCGTGCCTGAGGGAATTTTCATTCTTAATTTTTCGCCGATAGTCTCCACTTCTATTTTATCTCCCAAAGCCGCTTGGGAAAAAGTTATTTCCTCGGAGGAAATAATATCGTCGTTTTCCCGATTAAATTTCTCGTGAGGCTTTACATGGATTGTAATATATAAATCTCCGGCTGGAGCGCCCAACTCTCCCGCCTCTCCTTGTCCGGCCAGTGAAATGGTTTGACCATTTTGAATGCCAGCCGGAATATTCACTTGAATAGTTGCATATTCTTTTATGCGACCATCACCTCCGCATTTATGGCATTTCTTAGAAAAAATTTTACCTTTTCCGCGACAAATCGGGCAAACAGAAGCCTGTGTAAATGTTCCAAAAAAACTTCTGACGGTTTTTTTGATTTGTCCGGACCCTTTGCATTCCGGACAAGTTTCCTCTTTAGCCCCCGGTTCTCCTCCCGTTCCTTGACAAACGGGACAAACAGCGCTTTTGTATAATTTTAATTCCTTTTTTATTCCCCTAACCATTTCTTCGAAGCTAATTTCTATGTCGGTTTGAATATCCCGTCCGGCTTTTTGCCGTATCTCGCTTTCGTTGCCGCCAAAAATATCTGAAAAAATATCTTCCCATCCCGAACCTCGTCCTCCCTTGGAAGAGAATCCCCCAAATCCCTCTTGGCCTCCTCCAAATCCTTGAAATCCGGAAAAATCCCAGCCTGAACTTGGTCCGCCTTGGGCGGAAAAGCCGCCGAAGCCTTGTTCCGCTCCCGCTTGTTCAAAATTTTGACCGAATTGGTCGTATTGCTGGCGCTTGGTTTTATCCGATAGAACTTGATAAGCTTGGTTTATTTCTTTAAACTTTTTTTCATCCCCGTCTTTTTTATCCGGATGGTATTTGTGCGCCAGTTTTCTGAAAGCTTTTTTTATTTCGTCATCGGACGCATTTTTATCAACGCCTAAAATTTTATAGTAATCCGCCATTTTTATCTGCGAGGTACGAGTAGCTATAAAAATGAGCGTCCCGCACCAATTCTTTAAATAAACTTTATATTAGCTCTAATTAAGCCGCGATTTATTTATCATTTCATCCTGAACTTTTTTCAGGATCTAACTCACATCACGCTTATTTTAGATGCTGAAATAAGTTTAGTATGACAAAACTTAAAATAAGTTCACACATATGTTATCTTACACTAAAACAAAAAAATTAGCAATCCCTACGCGAGAGTGCTAACCAGCGTTCTAAATGTTCTATCACTCCGCTCGTTCTAGCTATTAAAATCATCTTCAGCATCTCCAACATTTTCAACAGCTAGAACATTTTCAACGCTTAATCAATCACCTCCATCTCTGTCGGAATTTTATTAACTTGTATTATTTTGGTTTTAACTAAAATAATAAAAATAAGCGTAGTTAACAATACCCATAGCGGACTCAAAAACATTCCCAAAGAAAGGACGGATAAAAATATTATTATCGCCAAAGCCATTGGAATAAGTGGAGCGTCTTTGGGATTATCCATACTTACTCCCAAAAAATCAGTTATTTTATTATTTATCATATCAGAAAGCACTTCTGAAATTTTTTCCTGTCCCGTTAGCTCTTTTCCTGTAATTTCTGAAAGCTGTTTTCTACCTTCTAGTAAAATCATAGATTCATTTTCAGTAGTATTGATATTTCTTAGAGCTTCTTCCTTTATTTCATCTTTTTGCGCCTGAGGGATATTTTCACCCAACTGGCCGTCTATCAATCTGTCAATGTCAACGTTTTGCCCTTCCGTATTTTTCTTTTGAGATTCAAGGATAAATTCATCTACTGTCATATCTTCATCCTCGCCTATTTTAATTTCGGGATTAAACATAGAAATAATTTTTGTCGTTAGCTCGTTAGTAATATCGCTGGGTTTTAATTGAGGGACAAGCATAGTTACTTGAAAATCTTTTATACTGAAATAATATTGGCTGGTAATAACCAAAGACAAAGCCATAATCAAAAGTATTTTTCCTCTCCTTATCGTTTTCCATAAGTCAATTTTAATATTTAGTTTTAAATCATTTTTAATTCTTGCAATAGCCCAGAAAGCAAGCAGTAAACTGAAAATTACTGGCAAAAAATGCCAGTAATTTTGGATAAAAATAAAACTGGCCAAAAAAGAAGCTGCCAGTAATATAAATACGATATAAGTTTCTTTAATTAAAACAATGCTTAAAGAAAAGAAAATAAAAACTAAAGAAAACCAAATTATGGGAATGAGCCAATCACTGGATTCGGGATTATTAACAGCCTGACTAACCGAAAGCCAGCTAGAAAAAGAAAACGCTAAAGTTAAAAGTATTAAGATGTATTTTAGTATTTGTTTTTTCATTATTTATAATTATAACAAAAATTGGAAATAAAAAAAGCGGAAAAATAGATACTTCCGCTTCTTGGATAAGATAGCTAAGTTATTATCGGCTTTCCCGAACGTACCCTCGCTATTTGTATACAATACTCCCTTAAGCAACAATTATTGCATTTTTCTTTTTCTTTCTTGCATTTCCCAGTTGCTATGAGAAATATTTTCCCCGCAATAGCTTTAATTATTTTAGAAAATTGATCCCTTTGTTCACGATAAATATCATCTATTTCGTAGGGGAAAAGAATCATTATTGACTTCGCAATACTCCTCTTGTTTATTTTTAATCCGGCAGAGTGCATTATCTCCCAACCCTGAATAAAATTAAACAAGCTTTCTTGTATTTCAAACATTACATCAGCATCGGTTAATAGTGGTAACTCCGACTCAATTGAATTGTTTTTTGCAAAACTTTCTTCTGCTAATTTTTTTTTAAATTCTAGTGATAAAGGACAATTATCTCTAATTTCACACATATCGCAATTACCATCACATAAAATTAAAGAACTCATTATGGCACTCCTCCTTTAATATTATTTTTTAAAAACTTATTTTAAACTAGCAATAAAACAAACACTCGTCAAATTTTTTTAAATTTAGCCCACTTTTTAATTACCATAAAAAATAATCAAAAAAGTCCTTACTTAAGTACGTACTTTTTATTTTCTCTCTTGAAACCCGATTGGTTGAGGCGCTTCGGATTCTTCAATTTTCCCAAACTGGTTTTCGTATTTCTTTAAATTTTCCTGCATAGCCGTAAGCATTCTTTTAAAATGTCCGGGAGAAACAATCACGCGTGAATTTAAAGTGCCCGTTGGAGGAAATACATTCAGAAAATCCAGCACAAATTCTTCTTTAGTGTGAAGAATCTGCATCATATTGGAATATTCCCCTTTTAGTTTCTCATCCGTGGCTTTAATATTTACCCGTCTTGATTGCCCCTGCCCTTGTCCACTTTGTCCGCCCTGCGCGGACTGATTTTGTTGATTCATATTTTTTTAGTTAGTTAAAATATTAATTTTATTATAATTAATCATTCTCATTCACACCAATATATTAATATATTGGTGTGAATTTTTATACTTTTTTATTTTTTCTTCAAAAGAGCGGAGCAAAATGCTCCGCTCTTTTTAAAAGTTTATTTCTTTTCGCTGTCGTTTTTATTTTCTTCACTGTCATCTTTCTTCGCCTCGCCCGTAGCCTCGGCGGAGTCGGGCTTTTCTTTTTCTACTTCCGCGTTTTTAGTTTCGCTTTCCTCCTTTTTGCCCGTAGCTTCAGCGGAGGAAGGCTTTTTTTCTTCTTCTGCTTTCTGCGCTGCGGCGTATAGCTCCTGTCCAATCTTTTGCGCTTCTTGGGATAATTCCTCACTGGCTTTTTTAATCGCTTCCATATTTTCAGCGGAGTCTTTTCCGCCCGAGACAGACTCGCCTTGGGCGAGCACTTTTTTCAAAGTCTCTATTTTTTCTTCCACCGGCTTTTTCTTATCAGCTGATATTTTCTCTCCGGCTTCTTTCAAGGCTTTTTCGGTGGTATGAATTAAAGCGTCCGCTGTGTTTCTTATTTCCACCGCTTCTTTCTTTTTCTTGTCTTCTTCCGCGTGAGCTTCCGCGTCTTTTTTCATTCTTTCAATTTCCTCTTCGGAAACTCCACTGGAAGCTTCAATTCTTATGGATTGGCTTTTGCCGGTAGCTTTGTCTTTAGCGGTAACATTAAGAATGCCGTTAGCGTCAATATCAAAAGTAACTTCAATTTGCGGAACGCCTCGTGGTGCCGGAGGAATTCCGTCTAAAATAAATCTTCCCAATGTTTTATTTCCTTCTGCCATTTCTCGTTCGCCTTGTAAAACATGTATTTCCACGCTGGGCTGATTGTCTGCGGCTGTAGAAAATATTTGTGATTTAGAAGCGGGAATAGTCGTATTTTTTTCAATGAGCGGAGTGGAAACTCCTCCCATTGTTTCAATTCCCAACGTCAAAGGAGTAACATCCAAAAGTAAAACATCTTTGACTGAACCTTCCATAACTCCTCCCTGAATAGCGGCGCCCATGGCTACTACCTCATCCGGATTAACGGAAGCACTCGGCTTTTTCCCGAAGAATTTTTCCACTTCACTGATAATTAGAGGCATTCTGGTCATACCGCCCACCAAAATAATTTCATTGATGTTTTTGGTTTCCAGTTTTGCGTCAGCCAGAGCTTTTTTTACCGGTTCCATAGTTTTTTGCGCCAGATCGCCTATTAATTCTTCCAACTTGGCCCTAGTAAGTTTTATTACTAAGTGCTTGGGTCCATTAGCATCAGTAGTTATGAACGGCTGGTTTATTTCCGTTTCTACTGCTGTAGAAAGTTCAATTTTGGCTTTTTCCGCTGCTTCCTTAATTCTTTGCAGAGCTAAATTATCATGGCTCAAATCTATACCTTCTTGCTTTTTAAATTCATCAATAATCCAATTGATAATTACTTGGTCAAAATCGTCTCCCCCCAGATGAGTATCTCCGTTGGTTGACTTTACTTCCACCGTATCGTCGCCTACCTCCAAAATGGAAATGTCAAAAGTTCCACCGCCTAAATCATAAACGGCGATTTTCTCATCTTTCTTTTTGTCAAATCCGTAAGCCAGCGCGGCAGCCGTCGGTTCATTAATAATTCTTTTAACCTTAAGTCCCGCAATTTCTCCGGCTTCCTTGGTAGCTTTCCTTTGTGAATCGTCAAAATAAGCCGGCACGGTAATAACCGCTTCTTCAATTTTTTCTCCCAGTTTTTCTTCCGCGTCCGCTTTTAATTTTTGCAAAACCATAGCGGAAATTTCTCGCGGCGTATATTCCTTATCGCCCATTTTTACTTTCACTCCGCCGTTATCCTTAACGATTTTATAAGGCATAAGCTTTAAATCTTCCTGCACTTCTTTGTCGTCAAAACTTCTTCCAATCAGACGCTTTATGGAAAACAAAGTGTTTTCCGGATTGGTAACCGCTTGTCTTTTAGCTAACAGTCCAACTAGCCTCTCGCCGTTTTTGGAAACGGCTACCATAGACGGCGTAGTGCGGCTGCCTTCCTTGTTTTCAATAATTTCCGGCTTTCCGCCCTGAATTACCGCCATGGCGCTGTTAGTGGTTCCCAAATCAATTCCTAATATTTTTCCCATATTTTTTGTTTACGGTTATGAATAATTATTTTTTTTAACTTTTTTAATTAAAAATTAATCAATTATCCATAACCCGTTAAATTGAAATTAAATTTAATTACTTAACTTATTATTTAAATTATGCTAAATTTTAACTAAACAATACTTCTTTTTTATCACATTACGACCTCCTCTCCCCATGTCCCTAGGAATTGTATTATCATTCCCGGGGGCATTTTTTTTATTTATCTTTTGATTTGCCCTTTCCGCTGTTCAATTGGATTTGAACAGCGTCAGGACAAATTATTTCTTTATCTTGACGGAGATTTTTTTAGACTTGGCTTCTTCGGCCTTGGGAAGCGTAATTTTCAAAATACCTTTTTCATAATCGGCTTTAGCCTGATTTCCCTTAACATTCATAGGCAAAATCACCGATCGCGAAAAACTTCCCTCCCTTATTTCTTTACGGTAATAATCCTCTTTCTTGACCTCTTTTTTTTCTTCAGTTTTTCCGGAAATGGTCAAAACGTCGTTTTCTATGGAAATATCTACTTTGTCAGGATCAACGCCGGTCAAGGGAGTTTCCACAATCACAGCATCCTTTTTTTGATAAACGTCCATTAAGGGAACAAAGCCGGTTCTTTCTTCTAATATCCCGTCTTCAAAAAAATTGTCCCAGTCTCGCCACGGAGACCAAGATATTAATTTTCTGGACATAAAATTTTCACCTCGCTTTCTAGATGAATACTTTTATTATTTTTAAATTTATTCTAAAAAATATCAATGTGCTCACTTTAGTCTAATTTTTCAGTTTTTACTCTACGATTACTCTAGCCGGACGAATAATCTTATCTCCGATTTTATAGCCTTTTAAAATTATTTTTTCAATCCTATTCTTGTCCGCAGATTGTTTTTTTTCACCCTCTTCATTTTCCGCCACCGCCTCGCAAAAATTCGGATTAAACTTATCTCCCGTTTTCATTTTAATTTCTTCTACTCCGTTATCAGTCAAAACTTTTTCCAGTTGCTTTTGAATATGTTTTATTCCCTGAACCCAAACGCAATCTTCTCGCCCGCTAGGTATATGCTCCATGGAAGCTTGAAAATTATCCAGAACTGGCAATATTTGCATTATGATATTTTCCGTGGAATATAAAATTAAATTCTTCCTTCTTTTCTCCTGTTGCTTTTTGTAATTTTCAAAATCAGCTTGGCAACGCTTCCACCCGTCCAAATATTCTTGTGATTGCCTCTCTATGTCTTTTGATGGCTTATTTTTTTCTTTGTTAAATACTTTTTTCTTTTGATTACTCATTTATTTAATTGTCATTCTAAACGTGGCGAAGCTTGTCTGCCAGCGAGGCAGAAATCTTAAAACAATACTGTTAGTGTTTTAAATTACGGAATTCCTCAGATCCGCGGAGTTTGCTCCGTATTTATTACGGAGTTCCGCTTGGAATGACATTATATATAAAAATTATTATGGTCGTTGAAGAGCCTAAGA
The DNA here is from genome assembly GCA_018400055.1 of Candidatus Moraniibacteriota bacterium. GTDB lineage: Bacteria > Patescibacteriota > Minisyncoccia > Moranbacterales > UBA9337 > M55B143. The sequence goes on along the minus strand of JAGYNK010000052.1, from coordinate 6,552 downwards.
TTTTTTTTATGTATTCAATTAACGATTTGTTTTTGGCATATCTCATTCTTTTGGGTCCGATTAAAGCCAGTATGCCCTTTTCCCCGCTTTTTAATTTATAAGGAGAAACTATCATGGAGCATCCGGAAATTTCACTTATGGGATTTTCCTTGCCGATAAAAATTTTAGTCTCACCTTCTTTCATTCCCGAGATTATTTGATCAAATTTTTCATCAATATAATCCAGTATTTCGGCCAAGCGACACATTTCATCCAGCTTTTGGAATTCCGGTTCTTCCATTAGCTCTCTTATGCCAAAATTACAGAATTCATCTCTGTCTAAAACTCCGCTAATAGCCAAATTTCCGGTAAGGGCGGAAAGTAATTTGGCGGTAGTTCGGGAAAGTCGAGCGTTCTTAGCTCTGAGTTTCAGTAATTCTTCTTTTAATCTTATTTGTTCTCTCCGTGTAGGTTTGCGGTCATTCATCACTTCCTCTACAAAATAACGGTATCCTTTGTCTGTGGGTATTCTGCCCGCGCTGATGTGCGGATGATACAAATAGCCCTCCCTTTCCAAAACGGACATATCGTTCCTAATGGTGGCGGAACTGATTTTAAGATTATGTTTTTCGGCTAAAATTTTTGATCCGACCGGAATGGCTGTGTGGGAATACTCTTTGATTAAAGCGGCTAAAATTTTCTTTTGTCTGGCGTTCATACTTTTATTAATTAAATTATAGCAAGTCGCTTAGCAGTCGTCAAGCCTGAGTGCTAAAATATATTATAAAAATTATTGGTTGGCGCAATTTTGCTTTAAATAAAACCAACTGCTAGAATAGAGACATGAGCGAAAGCAATAAAAAATTTATCATAAGCGTTGTTCCCTTAGCCAGAATTTCCTTGAATCACGATCAGTTTTTTTATTATCTTTATCCCAAGAAAATATCCAAGGGATCGCTGGTTTCCATTTCTTTAGGTAAAAGAAAAATGAAAGGAATTGTCATTGACAGCAAAACTGATTTTAAACGTTTAGGCAATATCCGGCTTAAAAAAATTGAAGGTTTAATCGCAGAAAAATTTTTAAATCCGAAACAATTAAAATTAGCCGAATTCATTTCAGACCACTATCTTGTTTCTCTGGGAATAGTCTTAAAGAGTTTCGTGCCGAAAAAAGTAAAAGCACGCCATACGCCATATGCCATACGCCATACGCAACATAAGAAAATAAACCTGACTAATGAACAAAAAAATGTCATAAAACAAATTACAAAAAGTAATGGTTCAAAATTCAAAATTCAAGATTCAAAATTCTATTTGTATGGACCCGCTTCTTCCGGAAAAACGGAAATTTATACCGACGCTATGCAGGAAATATTAAAGCGTGATCCAATGTCCCAATTTTTAATCCTACTTCCCGAATTAACGCTTGTGCCTCAAGCGGTTGAAAAATACGGAGATTATTTTAAAAAAAGCAAAATAGCTATTTTAACCGGAAAAATTTCCAAGGGGCAATTTTACCAGAACTGGCAGAGAATAAAATCGGGCCAAGCCAAAATAATTATCGGTACTCGCCAAGCCATTTTCGCCCCTTTTAAAAAATTAAAACTCATCATAGTTGATGAAGAACAAGACATTTCTTTTAAACAATGGGATATGAATCCCCGCTATGATGCCAGAAAATCAGCTGAAGAATTGGCTAAAATTCACAAAGCTAAAATACTTTTCGGATCCGCTACCCCTAGCGTTGAATCATATCACAAAGCGCTAAACAAAAAATATAAATTATTAAAACTGCCTGCCTTAAAAAAGCTCACCGCTCACCGCTCACCGCTCACCGCTTGCATAGTGGATATGCGCCGGGAAAAATGGGAAAAAAACCATTCTCCCATTTCCAAAAAATTGGAAGCGGAAATTGAATATGCCTTAAAATATAAGTTGCAAATCATACTTTTTATAAACCGTCAGGGAATGAGCGCTTTTTCCATCTGCAAAAATTGCAAAAAAGTTCTAAAGTGTCCCCAATGCGGTTGGGCGCTGGTTTATCAAAATGGAGGCATATATAGATGCCTCCATTGCGGATATAAATCTTCCCTTTTTATGAAATGTCCTTACTGTCAAGGAATGGATTTTAAAAATATCGGTCTGGGCACCCAAAAAATTGAAATGGAAATCAGGCAAAAATTTCCCGCCGCCAAAATAGCCAGAGCCGATTTTGAAACAATGAAAAAAGCGAAAGCTCAGGAAAATCTTTATCGTAAATTTTCTAAAAATAAAATAGATATTTTAATCGGCACGCAGATGATTGCGAAGAATTGGGATTTGCAAAATGTCGGGCTTGTTGCTATTATTGATGCTGATAACTTGCTGAATATGCCCGATTTTAGGACGAATGAAAAAGCCTTTCAAAATTTGGTTCAAGTCTCCGGGAGAACCGGGCGCTGGGGAAGTAAAATCCGCGGAAAAATCATTATTCAGACCTACGCTCCGGAAAATTTTATCGTAAAAACCGCAGCCGAAATGAATTTTGAAAAATTCTATCAAAAAGAAATTGAAGAAAGAAAGACGCTTGGATATCCTCCCTTCAGCCGGTTAATTAAAATTATTTTTCAAGATAAGAATGAAAAAAAAGTTGAAAAAGAAATCCAAGAAACTTATCGGGAAATAAGCCGTAAATTAAAAAACAAAAAAAATATTCGGATTATCGCTCCACATTCCCCTTTGGTTCCTAAAGTGCGCGGAAAATTCAAAAGGCAGATTATTATAAAAATCAAAGCCAAAAAAGCTCCCGCGGAATTAAAAAATGTTTTGAAAAAATTAAGCGCTGGTTGGATTATTGACGTGGATCCGGCAAGTGTTATCTGAAATAATTTTTTAAAAATAAAAAAGCCGCGCTATTAATAAAAACGTTACACAGAGTATTGATTGAAGGCCCTTCCCTTCTAATTCTGGTTTGTGTTTTACAGCACGGCTATATATAATATTATAGCACACTACTAAATTTTTGTCAATACCTAAAGCGCGAAATTTTAGATATTAGGCTTAAATAAAGCAAAAATGAAAGAAAAAATTAATCAGACAAAATTAAAAAATACCTTGCCCATAGTTGAATATCCCGATCCTGTTCTGAGAAAAAAATGCGAGAAAATTAAAGATCCGTTAAATCCTGAAATTCAGAAACTCATAACCGAAATGATAAAATCCATGAAAGCCAATAACGGAATGGGATTAGCCGCTCCGCAAGTGGGAAAATCGCTCCGCCTTTGTATCGTTGAAGAAAACGGGCAGCTTTATGTTTTAATAAATCCTAAAATAAAATCCCGATCAAGCGAAAAAACATTGGGAGAAGAAGGTTGCTTGAGTTTTCCCGGTAAATTTTTAAACATTGAACGCTCGGAAAAAGTAAAAGTCCGTTGTTTAAATGAAAAAGGAGAAAAAATAAAGCTAAAAGCTTCCGGATTATTGGCTAGAGCTTTCCAGCATGAAACAGATCATTTAGAAGGAATCTTATTTATAGACAGAGTTTAATTTTTGTTAATTTTGAAATTCAAAATCACAAATTCTAAATAAATTATAATAACTAGAGCCTGAATATTTAAAACTATTTTTGATTTCGAAAATTATAGTTTCCAGTTTCTTTGTAATTTGCATTTTTAAATTCAGTTTTATTGGAATTATGTTTGAAAACAAAAAAACTTCCAAATTAAGAATAATATTTATGGGAACTTCCGCGTTGGCCGGAGTTATTTTAAAATCTTTAATAAAAGAAAAATACAACATTGTGTCGGTTTTTACCCAACCGGATAGAGATAAAAAGAAAGAAAGCGCCGTAAAGAAAATAGCTGAAGCGCATAAAATAAACATAAATCAGCCAGAAAAATTAGATGAAACGGTCATCTCTTTAGTAAAAAATTTAAAGCCCGATTTGATTATTGTGGCGGCTTACGGGAAGATTCTGCCTAAAAAAATAATAGAAACTCCCGGCTTAGGCTCTTTAAATGTCCATGCTTCCCTTTTGCCAAAATTTCGCGGGCCTTCCCCCATCCAAAATGCTTTACTCGCCGGAGAAGAAAAAACAGGAGTTACCATTATGCTTATGGATGAAGGTATTGATACCGGTGATATATTAGCTCAAGAAGAAATTAAAATCAGTCCGGAGGACAATCTTAAAACATTATCTAAAAAAATATCCACACTAGGAGCCAAGCTTCTAATAGAAAGCATCAGCCGTTGGATAGAAAGAAAATTAAAAAGAATAAAGCAGGATGATTTTAAGGCTACAGTATGCCAATTAATTGAAAGGAATGACGGAAGAATATTTTGGAATGAGAAAGCGGAAAATATTTATAATAAATTCAGAGCTTTTTATCCCTGGCCGGGAATTTTCAGCTTCTGGGAAAAAGACAATTTCTTAAAGAGAATTAAATTTTGCGAAATAAAATTAAAGAAAAACGATTCCCACGAGCGCGCCTATTCTTATGGAAAAGTTTTTAAGTCAGGAGAAGCTATTGGAATTCAAGCTCCCGGAGGAATTATTGTAGCGGAAATTATTCAAATGGAAGGCAAAAAACCCCTTCCTGCCAAAGATTTCATTATTGGTCATCCTGATTTTATCGGAAGCGTTTTAAAGTAAAATTTTTTTATGGAATCTCGTGAAAATAAAAAAATAAGTAATAAAACTGTGACCCTAATTGGCTTCGCCTTGATTTTTATTGTAGTCTTGGTCACTTTTTTTCGATGGAACAAGCAAGACGAAGAAAAAACGCCAGCCGTTATTCAAGAAGAAAAGGCTATTTCCTACACTGCGATATCTTTTCAAGAGATGCAAAAAAGAACAAGTCCCCTAGCCGAAGAAAGCGAAAAAATTTTGATAGTAGACATAAGAGGAATTCAAGATTACCAAGCGGAGCATATTCTTGAATCAAAAAATATTCCCTTAGGCGATTTAGCCGGCGCTAATTTAAAAGCCGAAAATTATTATACCGTCGTAATTTTAGGAAATGGAATAGAAAGTGAAAACATTGAAGCGGTTAAAATTTTAAGTTCAAAAAATATTTCAAATGTTTCTGTTTTTCCGGGAGGTTTTTCCGCTTGGAAAAACAATGGAGGACAAACCATCTCTCAAGGAAATCCGGATTCTTTCGTTGATCAGTCTAAGATAAGCTCTCTTTCCCCAGAAGTTTTAAAATCTATCTTAAGCGAAAATTACGACGCTTACATTTTAGACGTGCGCTCTCGCCAATCTTTTTCTCAGGGTCATATACCTCGAGCTGTTAATATCCCTCTTGAAGAATTAGAAGATTTACGAGAAGAGTTGCCTTTGAATAAGGAAATTGTTATCTATGGAGAAGACAGCCTCCAGGGATTTAAGGCCGGAGTCAGACTTTACGATATGAATTTTTTCGCCACTTGGGTGATGGAAGGAGGATTTTCAAAATGGAAGGAAAAAGGGTTTGAAATCGGTCAGTGATCACGAATTAAATTTTAATTTAAAAACTCCGGTTTTAGCCGGAGCTTTTTAAATTTAAACAAAAACTTTTCTAAAAACAACGCGTTTTAAAACTATCCAATTACGGCCATTATATCTTCATTTTTAATTATCATATATTCTCCGTCTTCAATTTCCGTACCGCTAAATTCTTTAAAAATGACTTTTTGGTCTTTCTTCACTTTTATCTTATCGCTTTCCCCTACCGCAATAACCCTACCTGACTGAGATTTTGATTCTGAAGAATTTTCAGGCAGAAAAATTCCCGAATCCGTCTTCTTTTTCTCTTCCTTGATAATCTTTATTAACACATAGTCTTCCAATGGCTTAATTTTAGATTTATCCATTTTAAACTTATTTTTTAAACTTAAAGTATTGCTATAACTAAAAAAGCGATACTGTTAAATTTAAATTCTTAAATAATTATTTTTATTGCTTATCATATCTTATTTCAATTATTTTTTTTAGTCAATAGGTCTTTGTTTTTTGGTTTTTGAAATAATTTAAACAAAAGCAAAGCCTGAGTAGCTAAAGTTTTCAGCAAATCCAATTCTTTAACAAGTTGATTGTTTTTAATTCTTACGCTTATAAAAGCGCTTACGCCACCGATATTTCTGCTGGACTGTATAATTTTATAGCCCGCGACATTAAACATCTTTCTTTTCTTGCTATAATCAATAACGGCTTTCTTTATCTCAGGAGGAAAACCTTTACTTTTTTCTTCAATTCCTTTAATGGGCGAGTGGGAATTCAAATCCATAAAAATGACTGAGAATCTGTTGGTTTTGGATAATGTTTTAATAGCTTCCAAAATCATTTTATAAACCTCTCTTTTTTCAGTCAAATTCATATGATGAGCCTCTGCCAGTTTAAGGGAGATATTATTTAAAATTTCCAACTTGCGGTTAATCTCCCCTATGTAAGAATATGAGTGGTCCAGTTCCTGAGATGTCTTAATGGCCTCCTTTTGAATTTTTTGTTTCTCTCTTAAGTTTAGAAAGGACTGTTTTTCCTTGTAATTAAAAATCAAAAAACCCACTATGCCTAACAAAAAGATGGTTATTTCTTCCATATTTTCCTCGCTCAGA
>JAGYNK010000051.1 GCA_018400055.1 Candidatus Moraniibacteriota bacterium | reverse complement strand
ATTGTTCCACGTGGAACATTATATTTTTATTTTTCAGTAATAAAATTAATTAAAAGGGAATTAAATATTTTACTTAAAATATAAAAATATCTTATTTTATAGGCCATTTTTAGAGACACGATTAATCACGCTTCTACAGAGCCATTATTTTCATATCCTCCAAAAATGGAGGATACTATTTACATAATAGCATATTTATGCTAAATTTGCAAGTTAAGGAATATTTATGTCTTTAAAATAACTCAAAATAGCCAAAAGTAAATCAATTGAAATTAATGAGGACTCATTTTTACTTTTTAAGATTTTAATTTAAATTAAAATCTATGTTTTCGCGTGCTATCAATAAATTTTCTAAAAATTCACTTTATTAATAAAAAATTTAATTTAACAGTGAAAACTTAAAAATTTGTGCTTTTAGCGAGAAAATAATTTAATTCAATAAAAGGTTTTTAATATTTAAATAGACAGTAATAATTTATTTAAATAAAAAAACATTGAAAAATTAAAATGAATTATCTTAAAGCCGATTGCATTTTTAAACGATCGGCTTTATAATAAAGAAAATAATCATTAATAAAAAAAATATGAAAGGATTTAACGCTAATATTGAAAAAGATACAGTAGAGAATACTAATTTTCGCAAGGTGCTTTACACCGGAAAAAACAGTCAGCTGGTTTTAATGAGTCTTAAACCGAAAGAAGAAATTGGAATGGAAGTTCACGAAGAAAATGATCAATTTTTTCGTTTTGAAAAAGGCGAGGGTAAGTGCATTATTGACGACAATGAATATGAGTTAAAAGATGGTGTGGCGATTATTGTTCCTGCCGGCGCTCAGCATAATATTATCAACACTTCCGAAGAAGAAGATCTGAAACTTTACACGATTTATTCTCCCGCTCATCATAAAGAAGGCATTGTAAGAGCTACCAAAGAAGAAGCGGAAGCCAATGACGCAGAGTTTGACGGACAAACTACGGAATAGTTTTCACTTTTTCACTTTTCAGTTTTATAAAAAAACAATAGACAAATATTTAATTGCGATGTGTGCCGAAATTTGACAAATTTTATTTGTCTGTTAATCTATTATTGTAGTTGTAAAATTATGAATTATTCAACGCAAAACTTTTTCTTTTTTTGGTTTTTTAACGGCTTAAGAAGCTAGGGTTTTGTGTCGGATATGAAATAAGAAAATAAACACGAAATTCTGGCTTCACCGGCCAGTTTTTATTTTTGTTCTTTAATTTAAAAATCTTTAAGAGGAGGAAAAAATGACAGAAAAAGGGATTTATGCAGCACCATTTAAAAAGGGAGAGTTGGAAGAAATTACAAAGGAACCTGAATATTTTTTTTGTAAAAATTGCAGAAGAACCGTAAGGGGAGAAAGGGAATATGCTGAAAAATTTTTTATAATTAGATGTCCTTTTTGTGAAAAAGTAAAATCTGACCATAAAGGCAATGCAGAAATATTCTATTCTAATCCTATAAAACAAAATGGCTTATCTTATCTTCGTCCATAAGATTTCTCTAAATAAATAAAAAGGCGATTTTCTTTGAAAATCGCCTTTAATATTTTTAATAATGAATTAAGATTATAGATTCAATTTTACCATTCAATTTTACAAGATCGAATGGTAAAAAGTTCAAAACATAACACTACTGCTTGCCAATAATCATACTGACGATAATAAGAAATGAATCAGGAAAGTTTTAGAATTAATTTATAGTCACGAACTGAATGTCAACGCAGAATTAAAGATTTGATTCCGCAATCTTTAATTGATATTTTTATCTCAGATAATTAGATGCCGTTAACTTACGATCGTATGTTAAGAGCATCTATTTTTATAATATTGTATCCGGGAATGATATTAGTTTTTAAGGTTTAATATTTTTATCTCCTTGATAGTTTTTAATATTGCTTCTTCTATTTCCTGATAATTCTTTTTTATAATTTCCGGGTGGCAGATTATCACTATATCTAGGCCGTTTTTAATACTATCTAAATTTAAATGAATAATTTCTCTAACTTGTCTCTTAATTCTATTTCTCATTACCGCCTTAGGAGAAACCTTTTTGGAAATAATAAAACCGAATCGGGAATTTTCCAGATTGTTTTGAGCAAATTTTATTCCTAAAATTTTACCGTGCCGTCCTCGGCCGGTTTTAAAAACTTTTTCAAAGTCTTTTTTACTAATGAGGCGATATTTTTTGGGAAGCATAAAATTTTATTATATTTTTTCCAACGGAGCAAACGAAAGAGACAGTTTTTTAATTCCTTCTTTCATAAAAGCTACCGTAATAATATCATCTTGCGTGGAAATGACCACTCCTTCACCGAAATCCGGATGACGGACGCGCTGACCGTCACTGAAGCTAGAATTTTGAATTTTGAATTTTGAATTTTGAATATCTTGGTTTTGTTTATTGAAATTTTGAGTTTGTCTGGAGTTTATAATTTGGGATTTTTGATTTTTTTGGTAATTGCCATTCAGAGACTGGTCAGCCTTGGGCTGAGAAATTGGAAATTGGAAATTTCGCACAAGATGTGTGGGGATATCATCCAAAAAGCGTGATGGGGGATTAGCTTGAGTTGAACCGAAAATGGAACGCGTTTCCGCGTAAAGGAGGCTGACTCTTTCTTTAGCACGGGTAATTCCCACATACATCAGTCTTCTTTCTTCCTCCATTTCATTTTCATTTAGCATACTACGAGAATGCGGCAAAATTCCTTCTTCCAAACCTACAATAAAAACGGTGGGAAACTCCAGTCCCTTGGCACTATGCAAAGTCATCAGATGGACTGAATTTTGATCTTGGTCAATATCGTCCGTATCCGCTACCAAAGCCACTTCTTCTAAAAATAACTCCAAAGGTATACCGGCATTTCCTTCTTTATATTTGCCGGCTACGCTTAAAAGCTCTCGAACATTTTCTATGCGCGTTTCCCCTTCAATTCCCATTTTAGTCAAACTGTCCTCATAACTGCTGTCTCTGAAAATTTTCTCAATTAAATTCGCCAAGCTTATCCTTTCCTTGAAATCTCTCATTTTAAATATAAAATCGCAGAATTTTTTAATAATTTTAATTTTAGCCTCCTTTAATTCCGAATTTTCGGGATTTATTTTGTCTCCGGCTTCTATTAAACTTAAGTTATTTTTTTTGGCGAAAGTCAGCCATTTAGTCAGAGTCATTTTTCCTATTCCTCTTCGCGGTTCATTGACAATTCTTTCCAGAGAAACATAATCGCTCCCGTTTTGAATAACACGAAGATAAGCGATCATATCTTTTATTTCTTTTCTTTGATAAAATTTTAAACCTCCGACAATTCTATAAGGAATGGATTCTTTTAGAAAAGTTTCCTCTATAATTCTGGATTGGGCGTTAGTGCGGTATAAAATCGCAAAGTCCGAATAATTATATTTTTTATTCTCGGCACTAATTTTTTCTTTAATTTCTTCGGCGATCAATTCAGCTTCATCTTTTTCGTCATTAGCTTCATAAACCGCCACGGGATACCCCTGCTTGTTCTCTGTCCAAACTTTTTTATCCTTGCGATTTATATTTTTGGAAATTATTTCATGAGCTGCGTCTAGAATAATCTTAGTGGAACGGTAATTTTGCTCCAGTTTGATAATTTTAGCTCCGGGATAATCTTTTTCAAAACTTAAAATGTTTCTGATGTCTGCTTGCCGCCAGCCATAGATTGATTGCCAGTCGTCTCCCACGACGCAGAGATTGTGATGTTTTTGGGAAAGCAATTTTACCAAAAGATATTGGGCATGGTTGGTGTCTTGATATTCATCCACTAAAACATAACGAAATAAATTTTGGTACTTTTTTAGCGCCTCCGGAAATTCTTGGAATATTTTTACCGTCAGCCTGATTAAATCATCAAAGTCCAAAGTGTTGTTTGTTTTTAATTCCTTTTGGTAGTTGGTATAAATTTTAGCTACTGTCTCCTCATAAAATCCTTCTGCTTGCCGGGAAAACGCCTCCTCATCAATAAATTTATTTTTAGCTTCGCTTATGGCGGTCAAGATTGAAGCCGGATGAAATTGTTCTTTACTGATGCTTAATTCCTTAAAAATTCTTTTTACCAGCGCCAGCTGATCTTGAGCGTCAAATATATTGAAAGATTTTTCATATCCCAATTTATCTATTTCTCTTCTTAAAATACGTGCGCAAATAGAATGAAAAGTGCCAACTGTCGGTAGCTTGTAGCTTGTAGCTTGTAGTTTATAGCTTGCACTACTTGCTTCTTGCCTGCCTGTCTGCCGGCAAGGCAGGTTTCTTGCTTCCAGTAATTTAGTGATTCTCTCTTTCATTTCTTGAGCGGCTTTATTAGTAAAAGTCACCGCTAAAATATTCTGCGGATTTATTTTTTTCTCCTTTATTAAATACGCCACCCGATGAGTAAGCGTTCTGGTTTTGCCTGATCCGGCTCCGGCGATAATTAAAACCGGGCCTTCCGTGGCTTTAACCGCTTCTTGCTGAGCGGGATTGAGATTTTTCAATAAGTTGTTCATAATTTTTATTGCCCCCTCCTCTTTGAGGAGGGGAATTAAAGGGGTGGTGCGTTTATGTACCCCCTCTCTACCTTTCAGGCATTTCCTCTTCCCAGTCATGCAATAATGGCAGGCAAAAAGAAGAAAAGGTTTATATGTTTTCTGCAACCATTATAGCATACCCCTTAATGACAAAATTGTTAAATAAAAAAAGACGCCGTTGCAATTCACGAAGCGTCGGAATTTTTAGTATACTAATTTTTTTTAATGTAATTTTATCATTGCCGCTTTCTATGAAACTTCTGATGCACTCCCTCCAAACGGCGGTTAGTAATATGGGTATAAATTTGCGTGGTGGTGATGGAAGAATGTCCCAACATTTCCTGAACACTACGGATATCAGCTCCGTTAGCCAATAAATCAGTAGCGAAAGTATGACGCAGTGTATGTGGATGAACATCCTTTATAATTCCTGCTTTAGCGGCGTATTTTTTTATAATTCTTTGAACACTTCTGGATGTCAGTCGCAGATCATTGCTTTTGGAAGCTTTTTTTCCGACACGGACAAAAAGCGCCGGATCAATATCACTTCTTTTTTTAAGATATTTATCCAGCGCTTCCTTGGCGGTGTCGGAAATAAAAACGATTCTAATCTTTCCGCCCTTTCCTTTAACGCTGAAATTTTGTTTTTCCAAATTAATCTTATCTCTATTTGTATTTACCAATTCCGAAACACGCAAACCGGCGGAGAAAAGAAGTTCTAAAATAGCCCGGTCGCGCAGAGATTTTAAACTAGTTTCGTTAGCTGAATTTAAAAGGCGGTCCACTTCCTCAGCTTCTAAGAACTCCACCTCTCGCCGCGGACTTTTGCCTATTTCCACTTTTTCTGCTGAAAGCGCTTCAATATCTTGCTTGGCTAAGTATTTTAAGAAACCGCGTAAGGCGATAACGTAATTATTTTGAGTGGCTGATTTCAAATAATTTCCCTTGGCGTCTTGTCGTCGGTTAAGATAAAGGCGGTATTTTTTCACCAAATTTGAATTAATGTCTTCGGGCTTTTCAATTTTTGCCCAATTGAAAAAATGTTTTAAGCCGCGGTGGTAATTTTCCACCGTTCTGGGTGAACGGTTCAATTCAATTTCCAAATGCTCCAGAAATTCTATAAGGAGAGTTTTAATGTTCATGATTTATTTGTGAATTATTAATTTTAAGAAATTACGAAACTTTATGTTATTTCGGAAGATTTTGGAGCGCCTGTCCGCCTTTGGCGGAAAGCGGAAAAATTTATCCGGAACCTATAATTTCACTTATCTCACACTTAAAGATTTTAATTAGCTCTGCCTGTCGGTAGGTAAACTGGATTCCGGATATTTTTCCTTCATTGCATTCTGGAAAAAATTCCGGAATGACAAGCAGAAGACAGACGGAAAAAGTTACAGATTCATAATAAGCTATAAAAAAACTACTCTCATTTTATCCCAATTTGCCGAAAATAAAAAGTCAATCATTAAAAATAAAAATATTCCTATTTTTTATTTTATTTAAGCCAAAATAGTTGCTGTGAATAAGCTCTAAAAAATTATTTGACAAATTTTTAACATCCTTTATACTACCTTTTAAGCATAAAATTTAGAGTTTTAATTGATAGGCAGAACAGACAGTTATATTATAATGCCTTAAGGTTAAAACTAAATGAAGGATAAATACTATTAGTAGGCAAATTTTTATTTGTCATTCAAGACCGGGAAAGCTAAGTCTGAAATTAAAAGATATTCAAACCAAGGCTTATTACTGGCAGGCGAATTTTGCTAATCTAATTAAGGAACGCAGGACCATAAAATTGCTGCATGTTTTAAGGAATTATTCCGCTTTAACCGTAGTAATTTCTAGTGCCATTTTGGTGATAGCTACTAATTTGGCTTCCGGCAAAGAGTCCCGCGGTTTTTTATTTGGATATTGGAATAGCAATGACGAAATTGAAAGTCCCCGCAAAAATAAGATTAGCGGACAAATAAACCGGGAAAGCGGACTGGCTTTTGTTCCTTTGGCGCAAGCCAGCGCTGCAGTAGACGTCAATTCCAAAAAAGACAACGAAGACGAAGTTTCTATTGTTCAAGGAAATCAAGGTCAAGTGATGGTGGCTAAAGACAGCCCCGTTTTGAAAGATCCCAAGGAAGACGAAGGAGTTATTATATACGAAGTGAAAGAAGGCGATACCGTCAGCTCTATAGCTGTGGCTTATAATATTACAGTAAATACCATTCTTTGGGCAAACGATATAGAAGATATTGACTCCATTATGCCCGAAGACAAGATATTCATTCTTCCTGTGGCCGGCTTGTCGCATACCGTCAAAAAAAATGATTCAATTAAAAGTATTGCTGAAGAATACGAGGCTGACGAAGCAAAGATCATTGCCTTTAACGAGCTTCCGGCTGATGGAGAAATAAAAGAAGGTCAAGAAATAATTATTCCCGGCGGCGAAAAAGAAATTCCACAAAGCGAAACTGATTCCTCAACCATTGCGCGCAGGCAGTATGCTACTTCCACGGGCGGTTCTCCGGCAGTTTCCGGATGGAAAAAACTGGAAGGAAAAGCCGGCACGGGACATTCTTTTCCTTACGGTTATTGCACTTGGTATGTTGCCCAAAAGCGCTATGTTCCTTGGGGAGGAAACGCCGGAACATGGCTTTATCATGCTAAAGTCAGTGGTTATAAAACAGGCAAAACTCCGAAAAAAGGATCCATTATCGTAACTTCTGAGTCATGGTGGGGGCATGTCGGCATTGTGGAAAAAGTTAGCAAGGGAAATGTTACCATATCCGAAATGAACTACAGAGGTTGGGGTAAGGTCTCCAGAAGAACTTTATCTTCCAGCAGCAGGGTGATCAAGGGATATATTTACTAACTCGCAACTTATAATTTACAACCGATAACTCAATATTAGAAATTAAATCTCCTGATTACTGATTACTAATAAAAAGGCAGGCATTAAGCCTGCTTTTATGTTTTAGGCGGTGCTTCGGGAATCATTAAACTGTGATATAATAACCTTGAATTACGAAATATAATAAATGTGTCATTCTGAGCGAAACATAGTGGAGTGAAGAATCCCGAA
>JAGYNK010000050.1 GCA_018400055.1 Candidatus Moraniibacteriota bacterium | reverse complement strand
TCTGTTGCGGTCGCAATGAAATGGTACCTAATTTAGAATATTAAAAAATATGATTATAAGCAGTGAAACAAAAAAGAAAATAATTTTGTTACTGATGGCGGGTATAGCTCTAGGTTTATCTACTTCTCCGCGGGCGCAAAGGCGAGTTTTTTATGTCCTTAAGCGAGACTGGAAATTTATTAACAAGAAAAAACTTTACAGAAATATCAAGGAATTGGAAAATTTAAACATGGTTCGTTATAGAAACAGAGGAGAATGGTGGAACATTGAACTTACTGAAAAGGGTAAAAAATATGCTAAAAAGTTGAATTTTAATAAGCTGGAAATAGTAAAGCCTAAAAGATGGGACAAGAAATGGAGAGTGGTTATTTTTGATGTTCCGGAAGATAAAAAGATAATTCGCGAAGCGCTAAGAAAGAAAATACAGAAGCTGGGCTTACGCGAACTTCAAAAATCCGTCTTTATTTATCCTTATCCTTGCGATAAAGAAATTGGAGTAGTTGTAAAATTTTTCAAGGCGGAGAAATTTGTTAAACAATTTATTGCTACAGAACTGGATCATAATACTGAAAATATTTTTAAAAATAAGTTTAAGCTAATTTAGTTTAGTGTGTAATGTAATAATTAGTTACCATTCTGTTGCGGTCGCAATGAAATGGTACCTAATATCCAATATCTAATATCCAATATTTAATACTCAATACTCAATACTCAAGATTTAGGATATAATAGTGGGCTTTTTTATGTGTGGCAGTTAATTTAGTTTAAATCTTTTTTGGATTGTTTGTGCGGGTGCGGGATGCGGGGATTGCATTATTGACAGCCGGAATTTTTTATGCGAAGCTGTGCTAAAGTAGCTTGAAAATTAAAACAATAAGGAGGGAAAATGATGGATAGTTTAATGGATAAATTACCTGAAGGAATGAGACAATCTCCACCTAATTCGTCTGAGATTATTGAGTCTTTAATCAGAGAAAGTGATTTTCTTGAGAAGTTTAATGAAGATTTACTTGAAAAAATTAGAAAGATAAACAAAAGATGTTGGGTTAATGGAGAAGAGTGTCTTTATGGAAGCCCATGCGGAAAATTTGCCGAAGCTCCGTTGGATGCTTGTAAAGGATGCCATGTATTTGGCAATTACGCAGAAGAAATGGAATATTTACTCGATTTTGAGCAAATAGTTGCTGACTTGAGATTCATGCAAGATTTGTTGAATAAGTCTGCGAAGAAAGTGTGCGACGAAAAGTCTTTTGAAGTTCTAAGAGAGCTTATTAATAAAATTAGCTGTAGATTGAAACTAGACGATTGATGGTCGTGGCATACAAAGATAAATAAAAACGGGTAAAATTATTTTTTTAATGATGATTATAGCGGGTGCTTTTGGTGAGGCTCGCTTTTTTATTTCTTGTTTTCTATTTCTTTCGTAATTTTTTTTATAAATTCTTCAGTTTCTAAAATTTGCTGATCTTTATTATTCCGGCTCCGGATGGATAAAGTTTTGGATTTTTTTTCTTTTTCTCCTACGATAACCATGTAAGGAATTTTTTGCTTTTCGGCTTCGCTGATACGCTTGCCCAGAGATTCTGATTCATTGCTGACTTTAGAACGAATTCCAGACGCGGTAAATTGTGTCTCTACATCACGGGCGTAATCTTCAAATTTTTCACTAATGGGGATAATCGCAACTTGGATAGGAGAAAGCCAGAGAGGAAAAGCGCCGGCAAAGTGTTCAATTATCAAAGCTAAAAATCTTTCATAAGATCCTAAAATAGCCCGGTGTATCATTACCGGAGGAACTTTTTTGCCTTTTCTGTCAATGTAAAAGAGACCGAATCTTTTGGGGGTGGCGAAATCAAGTTGTACGGTTGGAATCTGAATTTCTTTTCCGAAATTATCTTTAAAAACGAAATCAAGCTTGGGTCCGTAAAGAGCCGCTTCCCCTTCTCTTTTTTCGGCCTTTAAATTCATTTCGTCCGAAATCTCTTGCAGAATATTTTCACATTCGTCCCAGTCTTTAGTTTCACCAATATATTTTTCCGGATGATCATAATCGCGAACGGATAGAAAAACTTTTTGTTTCTTCCATAAGTCCAAAGCGCTGTAAAAATCTTTGATAATATTAATCATATTTTTAATTTCAGTTTTGACTTGGCTTACTTCGCAGAAAGAGTGTCCATCTTCCACTGTGATGGCAATGACTCGGTTAAGCCCTCCAATTTCCCCCGGCTTTTCGGAGCGGTACTGTTTTTCCGATTCCATATAGCGTATGGGCAAATCTCGGTAAGAGCGGGAGCGGGAAGCGTAAATCTGGGTTTGATGAGGACATTGGACCGGTTTCATAGCGTATTCCTGTTTATGACGTGAAGTAACATGAAAAAGTTCGTCGGAAAATTTCTTGGCATGACCGGATATTTCATAAAGCTCCATTTTAGCCAGGTGAGGCGTTATAACTTTTTCAAAGCCGTATTTCCTGCAGATATTTTCAATATGTTTCTGAAGCTCATCTTTAATGACGGTTCCTTTGGGAGTGAAAAGCGGAAGTCCGGGACCCACTAAATCAGAAAAAACGAATAAGTCCAATTCTTTGCCTAACTTACGATGATCCACTTCTTTGGCTTTCTCTATATTATCTAAATATTCTTTTAATTCTTTTTTGGTTTCAAAAACTACGCCGTAGATTCTTTGCAGTTGCTTGTTTTTCTCATCGCTTTTCCAATAAGCGCTGGAAATTTTGGTGAGTTTAAAAGCTTCAGGGTTTATTTCTCCGGTAGAATCCAGGTGAGGTCCGGAGCAAAGATCTACAAAATCGGAGATTTTGTAGAGAGTAACTAGTAACTTGTAACTAGTAACTCGTAATTTTTTATTTTCTTTTTTAATATCTTTGATAATTTCCAGCTTGTAATCTTGTCCTAGTTTTTTAAAATGCTCCAGAGCTTCTTTGGCGGAAATCTCCTGTTTTTCAAATGGATAATTGGCCCGGATAATTTTTTTCATTTTTTCTTCCAGAATCGGCAAGTCTTCGGGGATTAAAGTCCTCGGCAATTCAAAATCGTAATAGAATCCGTTTTCAATGGCTGGTCCCGTTCC
>JAGYNK010000049.1 GCA_018400055.1 Candidatus Moraniibacteriota bacterium | reverse complement strand
TTATTATTATTATTATTATTTCGTTGTTGTTTCACTCTAGTATACTGGAATACTGTATTATTGTTCGCAATAAAATGAGGTAGAATTTTTATCCTATTTTCTTTTATGCCTCTTTCTTCTAAAATATTTTTAACAAATCGGCTGGGAACAATATATAAATCAACATTTTTTTCGTAAGTTTTTAAAATACTGTTATGCCAGTAAGCTTCCAACACAGCTAAAAAACTTTTAGCATAAGAATTTTTAACGCACTTATCCAAAAAACATTGATAATATTTTCCATTTTTACACCGTTCATAAATTTTACCTTTATGATATAAACCATGATTAGGGCAAATGATTTTGAAATCATGCACGGTCATAACAATCGGAATGTTCCTCTTTTTAATCTCAAAAAGAATGATTGGCGAAAGCTGATGATAAATATTGTGAATATGGACGATATCGGGATGAAATTCATCCAGTAATTTATTTATTTTTCCCTTAGCTTCAAGGGAATAAAACATTCTAAAAGCGCCTTTCATTTTTTCCCAGAGGCTGTATTCATTTGCATAGCCGACAGTGGAAACAAAATATTTTTTCCAGCGGCTTGCTGCATTGTCTGAATGCTCCATGGAAAAAACAGCTACTTCGTGATCATTGGATTCAAGTAGCTTTATTATATCCAAAAAATGCTTATCTGCTCCCCCTTTGGGAAAATAGAATTTATTTATTTCTAAAATTTTCATAAATTTATTAAGACTGTCATTTTAAGTAAAACGAAGAATCCCGATAACAAAAGGACATTCTTTATTTTATTTCACTATATTCAGGATGATGCATAATTCGTAAAATTCCCATATTTATCCAAAAAAATATTCCCAGCAAATTTGCCTCTAAATAAGGCTGAAACATGAAAACAATCAAGTAAAAAACCAGAGTAGTTAGTGCCGCTGTTCGAAAAGCGCTAAAGTCATCCTTGACTATTATTTTATCAAAAGCCTGCTTAAATAAACGCCACACAAAAATCAAAAATATTACTATGCCTCCTAAACCTGTTTGAACAAGTAGGGCAATAAAAGAATTATGGATATTTCTGATTTCCACCAGATCTTTATAGGAATCTATTTCAATAAAAATCTTTTTACCGAAACCTAATCCTCTTACCAAATTTTCTCTGTATTCTTTCAGAACGCTTTTCCACACTATATTTCTCCATAGAATACTTTCATCATAAATGTTTGTAGTTGAAATAATCCTATTTTTAATTACACTGGAAATTTCCGCTGAAGTTTTATTTAAGCCGGAGTGTGGAAATAAAGACGCCGCGTAAAAAGCGATTATGAAAAGCGTTAATATTATTAAAAAATATTTACTCGCCGCTCTTTTTAGAATTAATTTATTTTCTTTCGGCAAAATAAAATACAAAAAAATTAAAGAAATAAAAAGTCCCAACCAAAGATGGCGCATCATTGAACCCGCAATTCCTATGGTTCCAAAAATAGCTAAAACTAAAAAATATTTTGACAATCTTTCATTAAACGAAATCCAGCTGATTGAAAAAATCATCGCCATACATAAATAAAAAGCGTGAGTAAAAGCTAAAATCCTAATACCTTCCGTGGAAAGCGGCGTAAATTCAGACCAAAGTCCGCTTCCATTTAAGATTCCATAAAATATAAAAAATATAATTCCAATTGCTCCCACCAAAGCAAATTTTAAAAATCTCTTTAAATCTTCCTTGCTTTTTATTAAAAATATTATGGCAAAATAAAACAGTGAATAAAAAGCGTAGTTCTTAAAACTGCTAAAAGCCAAAGCAAAATCACTTTTTAAGATAAAAGCGCTGAAGAAAAAATAAATAGCAGCTAGCGCAATAAAAGCCATTAAAAAATAATCCGTCACCAATATGCCTCCTCCCTTTTTCAAGGGGAGCCTGCCTGCCGGCGAGGCAGGGATTGAGGAGGGGTTTTTTCTAGATAGCCAGCTAAAAACTATTCCTCCAATCACTCCCAAAAAAATTATATCCAAAGGATATAGCTTATATTCTTCCCGCCCCAAAATAATCGGACTTAAAGTAAAAAATCTTTCAAAAATAAAAGTAAGAAAAATAATGGCGTATAGTCCGCTGCGAGGGTAAAAAATAGAAATCAAAAAAGCCACCGACATTATTATTAAAAAAAGCGGAAAAATAAATCCAGTAGCAAAATTAGCCAAAATAAAAAAAGAAACCAGAGCGATGATAAAAATCGCGCTAATGGTTTCAATATTTAATTTTTTAGGCTTTATTTTAGTCATTAAGATGTAATTAATCTCTTTTATTTTTAACTATTAATACTACCACAAAACCAGAAAAAAATCAAGCCCTAAGCTTAGATAAGCTTAGGGCTTAAACAGACAGATACTATTCTCCTGTGATCATGAAACAGCATCCATCTGAACCAGAACAGTCCATTCCTATTCCTGGACCAAAGAAATCTGGAGGGTAAGCGGCCATTTCAGGAGTTAAAAGAGCGAAGGTGTCTTCATTGAAAGTGAAGTTGAAACGGCGGCCTTCGCGTAGATTGACATCGAAATCAGTTACTGCCCCAAGGTGCTTTACGCCCTTGTAATTATAGAGCTCGACATCAATCGGGATAACTCCTCTAACAGTAACGCGTGCCGTAGCTGTGGCCTTATCAACCGCGGCCGAAACCATAGCTCCCTTAGGGAGAATTTCGGTCGCCGCTAAAGCGGATCCGACCAGACCGAAGACAAAAAATACCGTCAGCAATAAAACTGATAAAAACTTTTTCATGACAACCTCCTAAAATAAAAAAGTTAAGTGTTTACGGTTTATGGTTTAGGACTTTATATTTTTTCACCTCCTTTTTTAAGAATTATAGGCTTTCCAACCACTTTTCGTCCGCTTTTCTAACACGGCTCATTCTTGAGTTTCGATCCCATTCTCTGAATATTCCGCCTAATTCTAAACGGACAAATCCTCCAATAGTAGTTAAATCACTGGCAGAATATCCGTCATACGCAGAAGATAAACCGAATGGAAAAAAAGATATCCATGAGCCAAACATTAAAGTTTCTTTATAACGAGCTTCCAGTTGAGCACGAAGTCCGGTCATATGATCCCATCGCTGGTGAAAAATTCCGCCAGCGCCTCGTAATTGCCAGTCGTCGCTCAGTTTTCTTTGAGCGAATAGATAAAATAACAAATTCATCCTACGGGATGGCTTATCTCCGCTCCAAGTGGAATTAATGTCGCGGTCAAGCGCATACCAAGCTTCAGCGGTAGTGCCCCAAATCCACTTTTCGCTTTCTTTGCGAGCATACTCGGTATAAAAACCGAGCTTCACATTATCCTGCTCCATAGCATAGCCCAAGCTGTTGGATCCTTTTGTCTCTTCCCAAACAAGGCGTAATTTACCTTGCCATTGCCAAGGTTTTTCCCCGGCGGCTATATATTTAATTCCAATCTCAGGACCGAGTCCTCTCTCTAACCAATGATACCCGGAGGAATTCAAAGAGTCTCCCTCAGAATACATTGCATATAAACCAATCCCGGGACTCCATCCATTTGTATAACCTGAAAGACTAGCCTTTCTTAACCATGCCATATATTCGGCGTAGCCTCCCCAGCCTCTGGCTAAATTATTTTTCCACATATAAGCCCCGACTATAGGCTCATGCTCTATGGCTAGTTTTCTTTTTTCCGGAGGAATATAGACAAACGGCTTTTTAACCATTGTTGGCTTTGGCGCCAATTTAGGTTCTAAGATAGGTACAGAAATTTTTTTGTCCGGATAGCGACACCAATTGCCACACCAGACAACATATTTCAGAGTATATTCCATACCACCGATTATGGCAGTATATCTTTCCGCTAATAAATTTCTTTGCGGATCACCCCATGCTGCTGTCACAGTAGATCTGACAATATTCTTACCAAACACCATGGCAAAATTGTCGCCATGGCTAATTCTACTATTCTCAAAATCTTTCTTTTTAACTTTATCCTTTAAAATGTTTTTTATTTCTTCAGGATAATCAAGAAGATCAAGTGCCTGATCCAGAGTACCTGTGTACTTATCAGCACCCGGATTTTTGTAATCCATCGGCATATACCTAATATCAGGTACAGTAATTATTGACCCCACGCGAAGTTTGCGCGGATCCGTAATTTTGTTTGCGTCAGCAATAATTTCCCAAACATGGCCTTTGCCATATTCTTCCTGAGCGATTCCCCAAAGAGTATCGCCATTCAGAATTTTACGCTGCTTATCTTGTTTCTCCGCCAGCGCAGTCCCGCAAAAAATCAGGACTGCTACAAGTACCATTAGTCCGATTCTTGCGATTCTTTCCATTTTTCATCTCCTTTTATTTTTTCTATATTCTGTAAATTCAAATGTTTTATCAGCGCAATTCTCATCTCGCTGACATAATCTATTATTAACGCCATATTTCTACGTGAGGGCAATTGAGAATTATAATCCCAGCCAGCAGAAGGAACACTGCCGTTAGCAGCTCTAAAAATATCCAGTGCTATACCAACAGATGTTCCAATATAATCAGGGCTAAGCGAATACTTTCCGCTCCCGACTAATTTTTCGGAAAAGCTATACTGCGGATTTATACCCGCAATAAACTTAATTTCCTTTTCTCCCAGCGGACTCAATATAATGCCCTTCGGAGTCTGATATTGATTCCAATTTGCCAATATCGCCAAAAAATCCTTGGCAGGAATCTTTTCCATTTCACCGATTTTTGTTCCTGATTTAATAACAAATTGATGGCGATTATTAGCATCCTTCAGAAAATTATGAGTTTCAACGGGAAATTCATTTCCCGCCAAATCATAAGCAAATTCAAGAAGACTGGATAGTGCTAATACTCTTGCGTCTGTGTCTGGCTTTCCATCAATGACTACGGTTTCTAGAAAATATCCAGAATAGTCAATTGTGGAAAGTAGAATTTGGGTAAAAAATTCTTTTCCGTCTTCTTGAACTATCCAACCATTCCAGCGAATTCTCCCCGGATAATATTCCCCAAAGAGAATATTAGGAAAAATTCCTTGAATTATTGTAATGTCTCCCTCTTTTATCGCGGGAGTTAATAATAATCCTAGAGTTTCATAGGGTTCAAGAAGCAGATCTACTTTATTATCTTGGTCTTTTTCTTCTTGAAAAACAGAAGAAACTAATGCAGGATTTATAACTTCCATATTTTTCGCACAACCTGAAAAAATCCCAATAATTAACACAGTGGAAAAAACATATAGCAGCTTCATAACAACCTCCCTGTTCAGATATGTCTGAATTCATATTTTCATATTCAATTATCAAAGAAACCATCCGCACCAATATATTAATATATTGGTGTATCCATGGCTGTTTGTATATTTAAACTTTCTTGTTTTTAAATAATTTATCTCTCCAAATATTCTAAGCTTTCCTTGTATTCTTCATCTTTATTTTCTCCGTCAAAACCGTGATAAAATGCCGCTTCTTTCTCTTCTTTATAATATATTCCGATTAATCCCAGTAAAAATCCCAATCCGAAACCGCCAATTACAACCATTAAAATTTCACTTAAGCTCGGGTTTTTTTCAATAATGGGACCTGATAAAACTTTTATTTGAACATTTCCTTCTCCTCGGAAAAGCTGGTTTTTATTTACCATGACTTCTATGACTGCTTCGGAAATATCTATGACATTTTTTTGGCTGTCTTCCAAAACCTCAACGCGGATAATTCCCGGTTGCAAGCTGCCTTTTACTTTAACTATCTTTCCCCATTTTTTAATTCTTTCCTTTTTATTGAAAGGTAGAAATTCACTGTTGACTTTGCCGGTATTAATTACTTCATTGATAAACAATTCGCTGTAAACCGACTCACTTAAGACATCCCTGATATACTCAGCCGATTTGGAAAGGGAATAAAAATCCTGAGATTCTGTCTGATTTTGAACAATTAAAAAATCCGTGCCGGCTTTAAATTTTTTCTGACTGATTACCAATACCAAAAAGGAAAAAGAAGCCACCAATAAACCAACCAACACTATGGCCCCCATATTTTTTCTTATCCAAAAAGACATTTTACGATTTTCAAACATATTTTTTACATTTTTAATCTGACGATATATTCTATCAGTAAATCTTAAATTTGTCAAGCAGAATAACAAAAAAATAACAAAAAAACAATAGCCGGCCATTAAATTGGGCTTAAGCTATTGCTATCAAAAAACGCTCTAGATTTTCTACTTTATCTCATTGGGATCTTTTATGACGTCTGTTGGGTAACCGAAAATCTTAATCAAGATGGATTTTTTAAAATCATAAAACTCTTCTATGCGCAAATAATAGCACATTAATAAAAAAGTGGCAGCCCCCATTCCTCCGGAGATTGTCAGCTGGAAAAATACTTCCAAAAAAGTTTCCAAATTGACGAAATTGCTCGTTAAATATCTGGTGGCTTGAATGGTTATTCCAGCGGCCAAAGAAGCCAGTACTATTTTTGACGTCGAGCAAATAATATTCTTTCCGTCAATATGACTGATTTTTCTTTTAAGCATAGCGATTAAAAGAAACATGTTCGCTAAATTAGCGGCTGAAAAAGCGATAGCCAATCCCAAGACTTCAAATTTTTTAATCAGCAAAATTACAATGAAAATATTGATTGTTTCGCTTACCAGCGCAATATAAAAAGGAGTTTTGGTGTTTTGTAAAGCGTAAAATGTTCTAGCTAAAAGCGGAATTAAGCTTTGAGCAAAAAGGCTTATGGATAAAATTCCCAAAACCTGCAAAGTCAATACGGTGTCTTCCCAGTCAAATTTTCCGGTTCCCAAAATTACTCTGGTAATTTCAGCCCGCAAAATAAAAATAAAGACGCTTAACGGAATTACAAAAAAAATTATCCGTCGGAAAGTGCGGGAAAAAATTCTCACAAATTCTTTTCTTGATTTTTCATCCGCCAAAGAACTTAAATGCGGAAAAGCTGCTACAGCAAAAGAGATTCCGAAAAGACCCAGGGGAACGCTTTGAATATTATTGGCAAAATTAAAAACGGTTAAGCTTCCCGAAGCTAAAGTGGAAGCAAAAATGGTGATGACTAGCATATTTATTTGCGTAACCGCCATTCCCAGGCTGCGCGGAATCATTAACCTAATAACCCTGCGCACGCTTTTGCTTTTTAATGATTTCTTCAGATTAAATTTATGAAAAAATCCGGACAATCTCACGGCGGGATACTGAATCAGCATATGCATGCCCGCGCCCAGCACCACCCCCCAAGCCAATCCAATCGGACCCATAATTTCCACAAAAAAAACAGCCCCGATAATTATTCCCAAATTATACATTGAAGGAGCCAAGGAATAAGCCAAAAATCTTTTAAAAGAAACAAGCATTCCTCCAAAAACGGCGCTTATTCCTAAAAATAAAGGACTTAAAAACATTATTCTGGTGAACATTACCGTGCTTTCAAGCTTAGTTTCCGAGAAGCCGGGAACGACTAATTTCATAACTAAAGGAGCGAAAAGCGCTAGAAAAAAAGAAATTATCACGATAACCAAAACCCCTAAATTAATAATTCCGGAAGCTAATTCCCAAGCTTTTTCTTTTTCTCCTCGCGTGAATATTCCCGTAAAAACGGGAATAAAGGCGGCGCTTAAAGCTCCCACCACCAAAAGGCTATAAACCAAATCGGGAATGCGAAAAGCGGCATAATAAATATCCAGGGTATCTCCCGCTCCAAACTGAGAAGCCAGAATTCTGTCCCGCAACAACCCCAATAAGCGGCTAGCAATCCCCGCTAGAGATATGATCAAAGCCGCTCCCGCCACCGACTGCACGGGAGATCCGTTGAGTATCTTATTGTTTAAAATTTTTTGGATCAAATTTTTAAAATTGTCATCCTGAACATTCAATTAATTTGAGTATAGGCTTGATTCAAGATAACAACGCAAATTGACAAATTAAAAAATGCTTATCGCACCAAAGCATCTCTTTTTTATATCATAACGCAGTTAAATAATCAATAAAGAAGATAAAAAAAGATTTTTAATGAAATATTTTAGGCGTTCAACTGACTCTCTTTTTATGCTTTCTTTGGTACACAATAAATTCTGCTTGCTATTCTTCTGAAAATACCGCCCCGATAAATTTATCTGTTTCTAAATTGCCATTAAATTTTAAGTTCCTCTCTCCTTTTTTCAGTCCGTCCGGACAACTCCATTCTAGCTTATAATTTTCCGGATATTTTACCTCGGAGCTGAACTGACTTCCTAAACTTCCCGATTGCTTTTGGACTAAAAGAGAATAGGAATTCGCCGAATTATTTTCTTCAGATTCTAACTTAAAAGGAAGCCGGTATTTATATTTTACCGTTACGGTTTCTTGCGGACTTACATAAACCCAGTTGGCAAAAACGGTTTTTCCGATGTCCTGATAAGTTCTTGTTCCCGACTCTTCATTTACGGACATTCCATTTTCTTCTTTTTCCACATCCGCATCCCGCTTAAATTTTAAAGCCTCGTAATCCAACGGCGGATCGTTAAACTCGCGGGTTTGTCCTTCCGCTTCCAATAACTGCGATCCTGCAGGAACATAAACTCGCATATAATCAGCATTTACTTTATTCCACCAAGCATATTCACTATTCCCTCCCTTATGTTTTCTGGTTATGGTAACGGT
>JAGYNK010000048.1 GCA_018400055.1 Candidatus Moraniibacteriota bacterium | reverse complement strand
GGTTGCCACATATCTATCGCCGGGGGAATTCAGAACGCTCCGCCAAGAGCGGCAGATTTGGGTTGTGAAACGATGCAAATTTTCTCTCGTTCTCCTCAAGGCGGCAAAAGTTCGCCCCTCACAAATAAAATTTGCGAGGAATTTAAAATTCAAAATTCAAAATTCAAAATTCGTAATATTTATGTTCATTGCCCCTACTATATTAATTTGGCTTCCGCCAATAACCGTATCCGTTACGGATCAGCTAAAGCCGTCCGCGAAGAGTTGGAACGCGCCAGTTTGATCGGCGCGCGATATGTGATCGTTCATCTGGGATCGGCTCGGGATTTGGGAAAAGAAAAAGCTATAAAGCAAGTCGTTAAAATGCTGGGTAAAACGTTGGAAGGATATGCCGGCCAAGCTAAAATTTTGCCGGAAAATGCGGCCGGAGCGGGAAAAATCATCGGTGATAACTTTAAAGAGCTGGCGAAAATTATCAAGCTGGCGAAAAATAAAAATATCGCCGGCATTTGTTTGGACACTCAACACAGTTTTGCTTCCGGATATGATTGGACTGATTTTGAAAACACTTTTAAGAAAATAAAAAAAGAGATAGATATTAATCTGATAAAACTTATTCATGCCAATGACAGTTTAACTGATTGCGGATCCAATAAAGACCGCCATGCGCATATCGGACAAGGAAAAATCGGACTGGACGCTTTTAAGAAAATTACTGAATTCGCCGCTAAAAACAATATTGATATGATCTGCGAAACAAAACAGCCGGGAGTGAAAGAAGATATTAAGATTTTAAAAAAGATGAGAGATTTGCTTTAATAATTTCCAATTTCTAATTACCAATTTCCAATAAAATGCTCAATGATGAAATGTCTAATAGCTAGATTTGATAATTTGTCATTAGGAATTTGAAATTTTGTTAGAAACTAGAAATTGGAAATTAGTAATTTTATGCTAGTAGCCATTACTTCCGACATTCACAATAATTTAGCTAACCTAAAAAAAGTTTTAGATTATTGCGCGGATAAAAAAATCCATCCCGTTAAATCCCGTAAAACTGGTGCGGCTTCACCGCAATTTAACGGGGTAAACATTATGATTTGCTGCGGGGATTTGGCTTCTTTGGAAACTTTAGATTTCTTAAATGATAATTTTTCAGGAAAAATTTTTTACTGTTTCGGTAATATGGATGACGAGCAAATGACCTCGCTTCAGCGAGGTCATCCTGAGCGGAGCGAAGCCTGCCTGCCGGCGAGGCAGGGATCCCGAATAAATAATGCTAGCGTCTTAAGCAACAAGATTCTTCACTGCGTTCAGAATGACGCAGAAAAATATAAAAATACTTTAGTTTTCAAAAACCACGGCGAAATAAAAATAGCCGGCAAATCTGTCGCTTTTGTCCATTATCCCAATATGGCCAAAAAACTGGCAGAATCCGGAAAATATGATTTTGTTTTTTACGGACATACGCATAAGCCATGGGAAGAAATGATAGGCCAATGCAAAGTATTAAATCCCGGAAACGTCGCTAACGAGGTTTACCCTCCCACCTTTGCTATTTGGAATACAGAGAATGATAAATTTGAGTTGGTGAGAGTGAATGAGTTAGAGTAGAGTTACTGTTTTATTTTGTTTAATTATAAATTAATAACAATAATTTAAATTTATAATTTTGTATTAAAGATAAATGCTAAAATTTCAGACGCCATTCACAAAAGCAGGAGAATTTTAAAAATATTACCATATTATGTAATATGGTAATAAATTAGATTTATTTATTTTGCAAGCTTGGCAATACTTTTAAATAATATAAACACTGGTATAAAATTATTAAAAAAAATTAATTATTTGATACTTTTTAAACTCTCTTCAAGCACCATTTTTAAGAAGAGAAATAAAAAAAATAATTATGTCCAAGCAAGAAAAGTTAAAAAAGTTAGAAAAGTTAAATAAGCAAGCATTGGCCTGTAAAAAATGCGGATTGCGTCAGACTTGCACGCAAGTGGTTCCCGGCGCGGGAAGCGCCGAGGCGGAAATTATGTTTGTTGGTGAAGGTCCGGGAAAAGAAGAAGATAAGCAAGGTATTCCTTTTGTGGGCGCCGCCGGAAAATTTCTGGATGAAATGCTGGGAATAATAAAACTTGAGCGAGAAGATATTTATATCGCCAATGTGGTAAAGTGCCGCCCGCCCCATAATCGCGACCCCCTGCCCGAGGAAGTGGAGGCGTGCTGGCCTTGGTTGGAACAGCAAATAAAAATTATAGATCCCAAACTGATTGTGACTCTTGGCCGGCATTCTTTGGAAAGATTTTTGCCAAACCAAAAAATTTCCCGCATTCACGGAAAAGCTCTGCGTCGCTCCTCTCCGGAAATGGGAACCAGAATTTTTTAC
>JAGYNK010000047.1 GCA_018400055.1 Candidatus Moraniibacteriota bacterium | reverse complement strand
TTATAAGTTATTAGTTATTAGTTTGTAAGTTATTAGTTGTAAGTTAATTTTATGCGCATTTCATATTCAGCTTTAAATACTTATCAGACTTGCCCGCTCAAATATAAATTTCAGAATATTGATAAAATCAAAGAGCCTAAATCCAAAGAGGCTGTTTTTGGCACTGTTATTCACGCTGTTATGCACTTCATTCACACTCCCGGCATCTTGTCTCCCACCTTGGAACAAGCACTGGATTATTTTTCCAAAAATTGGAACAGCGATGTTTTTGAATCCGAAATTGAAGAGCGAGCCGCTTTTTCCCAGGGAGTGGATATAATTAGAAAATATTACCAGCAAAACGAAATCGCCAGAGCTAACATCGTCGCTCTGGAAAAACGTTTTCAAATTGATATGGAAGGACATATTATCTCCGGCATCATTGATCGCATTGATAAAACTGAAAACGGCTATGAAGTTATTGATTACAAGACTGCCAAAAAAATGCCGTCCCAAGAAGATGTGGACAACAATCTCCAACTATCCATTTATTTGCAGGCTTTTTTGAGTTTTTATCCCAAAGAAATTAAAAATCTGGATAAAATAAAAGTTAGCCTTTATTTTCTTAAACACGGAGTAAAACTGGAATCCACCCGGACAAAAAAGCAATTGGAAAATATCAGCCGGATTTTCTTGGATGTTATTAAACAAATTGAAGAAGAAAAATTTGAGCCCCGAATTTCTCCCCTTTGCGCTTGGTGCGGCTATCAAGACCGTTGCCCGATGTGGAAACATAAATTCAAGGAGCAAAGAAAAATTGATACGGAAGAAATAAACACAGCCATTGCCGAATATATCGGCATCAAAGATGATTTGAAAAGCCAAAAAAACCAACTGGCGAAACTGCAGAAAAAAATTTCCGACTACATGGATCAGGAAGGTGTAGAGAGGGTTTTCAGCGAAAAAGGCGTTATCGCCAGAACGCTCCGCCAAACTTTTAAATATGATGAAAAAAAATTGCGTGAAATTTTAGAGCCTCTGGATAAATGGGAAGATATTTTAAAAGTTGACGGGACAGCGCTAAAAAATATCATCGGCGCTCTTTCTTATGAAACCAGAAAAAAAATAGAAAAATCCAAAGCGCTTAATCGGGAATCAAAAACTTTTAGCGTGAAGAAAAAATAAGCTTACTGCTTGCTACATATTACTTACTGCATACTATTATTCTATAACTGTTCCCTGAAAATTATCTTCGTTAAAAATATTCTCCAAGTTTTTGATATCTTTTCCTTCCGCAATTATAACTTTAATTCCTAATTCTTGAGCATGTTTGGAAGCCATAGGATCAAACGGTGCGTTAAGTCCCGGATTCCATTTATTCCCCACTATTTTTCTAAAATCTTTCCATGAAATTTTTTCAATTTTTTTCGCGTCTTTATGCTTTTTAGGGTCCTTGTCGTAAACATATTTAATATTGGAAAGATTAATAATGGTTTTCGCCTTAAAACGTTCGGCCAAAATTGTAGCCACATAGTCCGTTGACCACCCGGGACGCCAGCCAGCCGCCACCATTATTTTTTCACCCTTGGCAAAATGCTCCAGCAAGTCGGCTTTTGTGCGAGGGTTTTTATTTATCCGCGGATGAGCATAACGGCGAAAAATAGTTTTGATTAAATGAGCGTTAAGACGCGTTGAATGAACGCCAATCCAATCCATATCATCGTTTGTTAAATCAACTACTTTACCGGCAGCTTTCTGATATTCTCGCGCGGTATTTCCTCCGCCTGTAATAATTACGAACCTGCCACCTTTCTTGATTTGCTTAATAATTAAAGCGCGAAATTTCTTCAAAAATTTCCAATCAATTTCTTCAGGAATAATAAGTGATCCGCCTAAAGAAATAACAATAATTTTTTCAGCATTCATAATATTATTTAAAAAAATTAATTTATTGTATTTATAGAAAAATTCATACACTATTCTCGTGTTTCTTATGTCATTCCCGCAAAGCTTGCCCTCGAATCGATCAGGGAACGGAAATCCAATTCACTTTTCATAATACTTTCTTTGGCATCAAAAATCAAATCCTTAAATTGTTATTTGACAAACAACAAAATTAAAAACGTAATTACGTGCGTAATTACGTTGGATTTTAAAAAAATAACATCTTCTTACGACCGTGGGTAAAATGATTAATAAAAACAATTAAATACATTTTCAAGCATATCCCGGCTACTCCTTTCCCACGCAACATCCGGCGGGAACATAGCCCTTGCTTTTAGCCTCTTCCTCGCTGGAAAAACAAACCCTATTCTCTTCTTTAATACGCTTGGCGTAACTGCAATACGGAAAATGATATTTATTGGAGTTCTTGCTTCCCACAAAGGCACATTCTTTCTTATCCTCATTATTAGTTCCCGCCACATTCGCACTCAGCACCGCAGTTTCGCTTTCCGAAGAAAAACCGGGCAAATTAACATTACCCTCTTGCCGGCTCGCTTCTTTTAAAATATAATTTTCCGGTACTTTTTCAATAATCAAAGGATCCTGTTTCCATTCCTGACCTTTTAAAACGCCGGCTTCAAAAGAAATTATCGAAACTAAAATTATGCCCGCGGCCGTTACTGCTTTAACTTCATAACGTTCCCAAATTTTTTTAATTACCAAGCCCGCCTTCTTTAACCGCTCATTTAAGCCAATTTTAGCTTTTTTTTCTTTCTTGATTGACATTTTATTTTAAATTGATATACTAACTATTGTAAAATTTATTTAAAATACTTACGAGCTAAATTTAAGTTATAAGTTGTAAGTTGTAAGTCAAATCATATGGCACATAGAAAAGCGGGAGGATCAACTAAATTGGGGCGAGATTCTATTTCCAAAAGGCTGGGCGTTAAAATTTTCGGAAATCAGAAAACAAAAGTCGGAGATATACTCGTCCGCCAAAGAGGAACAAAATTTCATCCGGGAAAGAACGTCAAGCAAGGCGCGGACGATACTCTTTTTGCGTTAAAAAAAGGAACGGTTGAATTCACTTCCAAAAAAGTCAGAAACTTTACGGGGAAACTAGTTAAACGAAGATTTGTAAGCGTGAAATAAATGCTCTAAGTGTTCTAAATGTTGAAATTGTTCCAGTTGTTAAATTTCAACAATTAGAACAAGTAAAGCGATAGAACAATTACAACAGCTTCAACATCTCTAACGCTTTTTGGCTGCTTTAGCAAATTCAATAAAAAGAGGGTGGGGCTTCAAGGGAGAAGATTTAAATTCCGGATGAAACTGAGTAGCTAGAAAAAAGGGATGCACGCTTCTAGGGAGCTCCAATATTTCCATAAGGCGCTTATCGGGAGACATCCCCGAAAAAATCAAACCGCCTTTTTCCAATCTTTCAATATAGTCCGGATTGACTTCCCAGCGATGACGATGCCTCTCGGATATTTTAGATTTTTTATAGGCTTTAAAGGCAATAGTGCCTTTTTTTAATATGGCTTCATAACTTCCTAATCGCATAGTCGCGCCATAATTATTCTCTTTTAAATTTTTTTTCTGCTCCGGCATTATATCAATCACCGGATGCTTTGTATTTCTTTTCACTTCCGTAGTATGGGCCTCTTTTAATTTTAAAACCTGACGAGAAAATTCAATCACCGCCATTTGCATGCCATAACAAAGACCCAAAAAGGGAATTTTATTCTTGCGACAAAAACTAACTGCTTTTATTTTTCCTTCCACTCCTCTTGAACCGAAACCGCCCGGAATTATTATTCCGTCATATTCCTTAAGCTCCTCCAATCTTTTATCCTCTTTCTCGAAATATTCGCTATTCAGCCAGCTTATTTCCGGCTTGGCGCCCACTTTGAAACTGGCATGTTTTATCGCTTCAATAACACTGATATATGAATCGCTTAAAGTAAAATCTCCTGTCCCGAAATATTTTCCCACGATACCTATCTTTATTTTTTTCTTGGCTTTTTTTATGTTTTGATTTAATTTTATCCAATCTTCCATCTTTTTGCCGTTTGATTTCAGTCCCAACTTATGCAGAATTCTCAGACTTAATCCGTCCTTTTCAAAATTAATCGGAACTTCATAAATGGAATCAATATCGGGAGCCGAAATCACATCCTCTTTCTTGACGTTGCAAAAAAGCGCTATTTTTTTCTTTCTCTTATCGTCAATAGGAAGTTCGCTCCTTGAAATAATGATATCCGGCTGTATCCCGGAAGCGTTTAATTCCCTTACTGCTTGCTGAGTTGGCTTGGTTTTCATTTCTCCGATCTTGGGAGGACAAGGAAGATAACTTATCATCACAAACAAAACATCTTCGGGACGACTTAAATTCATTTGTCTGGCCGCTTCCATAAAAAGAGCGTTTTCGTAATCTCCCGCTGTGCCGCCTATTTCCGTAATAACAACATCCGCTTTATTATTTTCTCCGGCTTTTTTAATGGTTTTAATAATTTCATTGGTTGCGTGAGGAATTATCTGAACGCAACTTCCGCCATATTCCAAATTTCTTTCTCTTTGAATAACCTTTCGATAAACGCTTCCTGTTGTCATATAATTTTCCGGCGGAAGAACAACGCCCATAAATCTCTCATAATTTCCCATATCTTGATCACATTCCAAACCGCTGTCCAAAACAAAAACTTCTCCATGCTCCGTAGGATTCATGGTTCCGGCATCCACATTGACATAAGGATCAATTTTTATAGCGCTCACGCTCAATCCTCTGGATTTTAAAATCGCTCCGATAGAAGAAGTGGCTATCCCTTTGCCTATTCCGCTCATTACACCCCCTATGACAAAAATAAATTTCGTATTTTTCATAATGAAATTAATCCCTCATCTACGCTAATCTACCTCGAATAATCACTAATAATTTAAATTGTCATTCCGGAAAATTTCGGAGTACTTGTCCGCCCAAGGCGGACCAGAAAAAATTCCGGAATGATATAATGAAAGTAATTTAATTTTAAATTATTCAAGATTATTAGTGATTAAATTCGCGTTGATTGGTGATTTATATTCTTATTCATTTTCCACAACAACCCTAATTTCCGTTTCCATTCCTTTGCCTAACTTTATCTTAACTTTTCTTTCTCCAATTTCTTTAATGGGCTTTTCTATTATTATGGATTTATCCGATATGTCTAGTTTTGCTTTTCTTAAGCTATCGGCGATTTCTTTCGCGCCAATGGAACCAAAAAGCTTCCCGCCTTTTTCTTTGGCCTTGATTACTATTTTTTCTTTCTTTAACTTCTCCACCCAGCTCTTTGTTTTTAGTCAATTTTTCTTTTTCTTCCAATCTTTCTTTCTTTTCTAAATTTTTGGCTTTCAGAACAGCTTGCTCTGTTGCCAATTCAGCCAGATTTTGGGGAAATAAAAAATTACGGGCATATCCATCAGCCACTTTTTTAACCTCTCCCGCCCGGCCTAAATTATTAACATCTTTTTTGAGAATTATTTCCATTTTTTAAGTATAATAATAAAAAATTAAAAAAGCAATCATTTGAGGCAATTATTTTAAATCTAAAATGTTTATCGCAACTCACTGAAAATTTTCCAAACATTTGTAACCGCCCGGAAACACGCTTTAAAAAAATGAGTTTATTCTTCGTTTTTTAAAATCTCCAAAGCTTTGTCCAATTGAGGATCGCGATCATTTTCAAAGTCTTCGTAACTCAGTTCCACCTCAACATCGGGTTGAATGCCTTTCTCGCTAATCTGTTCTCCTCGGGGAGTAAGCCACTTGGACACGGTAATTTTTGCCGCAGTTCCCTGAGGAAAATTTACAAATTCCTGAACCGATCCCTTACCATAAGAAGTTTCTCCCACAATTGTCACATTGTCCCTGTTTTCCTTTAACGCTCCGGCTAAAATTTCCGAAGCGCTGGCGCTGCCCACATTAATTAAAACTACCGATTCCATATGGCTTAAAATATCCCGCCCCTTGGAAAATATTTTTTTCTGTTCCCCGCGGCTATTTTCTTCAATAACCACAACATCACCCTTGGGAATCATTCGGCTTGCCATATCAACAGCAATATCCAAATATCCCCCCGGATTATTACGTACATCTAAAATCATTTTTTTCGCCCCGGAGGAAAATGCTTCCGCAACAGCCACGCTGAATTCTCTGTCTGTCTCTTCCCCGAATTGAACAATTTTAAAATAAGCTATATTATCTTCTTTCATTTCAAATTTAACGCTCTTTACGCTAATAATATCCCGAGTAACCGTAACTTCCCTGGAATCCACATCGCCGTTTCTGAAAATGGTAAGTTTGACTTGAGTTCCCTTGGATCCCCTTATTTTCGCAACGGCCTCATCAATACTAATTTCCGCCGCCGTTTCCTCGTCAATTTTTATTATTTTATCTCCCGCCATCAACCCCGCTTTTTCCGCAGGAGAATCTTCCAAGGGCGCAATCACCGTCAATATTCCGCCTTTAACTCCCAGCTCCGCTCCTATCCCTTCAAACTTTCCGGCGATATCTTCGCTAAATTGTTTATTTTCATCGGGGTCCAAAAAGTCCGTATATGGATCACCTGTTGCTTCTAGCATTCCCTTTATAGAACCGTATAAAAGCTCTTTTGAATCCAAATGGCTGGCGTCCACATACTTTTCTTTAAGAACATCCCAAACCTTCCAAAACAAAGAAAAATCAACACTGCTATCCTGCCCTTTTTCTTGATTAATCATCTGAGCTGTTATAAGCGGAATCTCTTCAGAAATTCCGGGTTGGCCCTTTTTTTCTTTTTCCGCTCCAATCCAAAAACCCAGCGATAAGAAAAATACCGCAAAGAAAAGCCACGAACAACTTTTCCATATTTTTTTTCCTTTTTTGTTTTCTGAAATTTCTTCCTCCATCATTTTTTTATTTTTAAAATCAATTTTGGGCTTATGAAAAATACAAATTGACTGTTAGTTAATCATGCTTTGGAAAAGGCTTGCCGTAATACTTTTTAAAATATTTTATCGCGCTGAATATATGAACCCAAGTCAGCTTATTGAATAAAAGTGAACGGAAAAAACCTCCTCCATCGCTTCCTTTTCCGAGATAATGATGCATTTTCGCTTGAGGATAATAAATAACTTTCAGATTATTTTCCCAAAAACGGCGACACCAATCCACATCTTCCATATACATGAAAAAGCGAGAATCCATATGTCCGACTTTTTCAAACGCGCTTCTGGAAATTATCAGAGCGGACCCCATCAGCCAATCTACTTCTTTAGGCTCCTTATGATCATAATCTTTCATTAAGAACCAATCCAGATGCCTCCGGGCAAATTTAAATCTTTTAAGTAAAGTGCGACGATAAACAATCGTAATCGGTTTATAAAAGCGAAAACAGGAATACTGCAGCTTCCCGTTAAAATTTAAAAGCTTGGGTCCGGCTAGACCCACTTCCGGATTTTCTTTAATAAAATCCAACAATTTTTCAATTGATCCCGGACTAACTAAAATATCTCCGTTCAAAAGCAATAAATATTCTCCCCCGCTTTCTTCTATTCCTTTTCTAAGTAAAGCCTGAAAGCCCACATTTTTTCTGAAAGGAAAAAATTTAATTTCCGGATAATCTTCTCTCATCATCATTTCCGTGTCCTCTTCCGTAGCGCTGTCGGAAACTATAATTTCATGATTGATATTCTTTGCATTCTTTTTTACAGATTCAATGCAAATTTTCAAAAGCTCGGGATTTTTATAGCTATTAATGATAATTGACAGTTCCACTTTTTTATATTCCATTCTAGATTTAAATTGCAATAACACTTAAAGCAACCAGCTGACAAAATCAAATCTCATAAGCGCATTATTGTAATTTTTTTAAATATTCTTTGAAATACAACTGATTCGTTAATCCCATTATACATAAAAGAAGGCTTTTAAAGCAAGGAAAGATGTGCCCGTAATAAATGTTTCGCTTTCTCTTTATCAATTCCTAACTTATAAAAAAGACCTTCTTTAAAATAAAAAAAATTATCCGATTATTTAATAATCCAAATTGTAAAATTTGCCAGCGTTATTTATGGTTTCTACTCATTATCTTTTCTTATCATTCCGGAATTTTCCGCAACACAAGGAAAGCAAAGATAACAAATTAAAGCAATAAATGGCCCTAGCGAATTTTACATCATAAAATCTTACGATTTAACTTCATTGAAAATATTTTCAAACAATTCTCTAATTCTATTATAATTATCTCCTCTGGGCAATAAAATGTATCCCTGCTCCGGAGAAGTTATTTCCGGAGAGTAAAGCAGTCCCTCTTCGGAATTTTCCAATACTTTTTGACAAACCTGCACTTCCCCCAATCCTTGATATATTTCAAAAGCTCTCTTCATTTCCCAAAGTTGCATATCCGTCCTGACATTATTTCCCAAGCTGTCAAATATGGAATTTATTTTCCCGAAATCGGAAAGGATTCCCAAGCTCAGGGACTTCTTTTTTGTTTCCTGTAAAACTTCCTGTTGCCTTCTGGCGCGTTCAAAATCATTGGAAGTCGCTCTGGAACGAACGTAGCAGAGCGCTTTTTCTCCATCCAAAGTAATATAACCGGCCGGAAGTTCAAAAATTCCTCCACACTCCAAATCCTCATTATAACACAAGGGATAACTGGCCACCACTTTGCCTTTTTCATTTTTCTTTTCTTCAAAATTTCCCGATGGAACGGTATAGACATTTTCATCGCAAACATGCTCTTCATGAAACTGAACAGGTTCTATAAAAGGCTCTTCCAAATATAATTCAACGCCTCCTAAATGATCCACCAATTCTGTAAACCCCTTAAAATTTATGCTGGCGGAATAATGAATAGTTTCCCCTGAAATTTCGCCCACGATTTTTTTCATATCTTCCAGGCCCCGCCCTTTTCCCTTTTGCTCGCCATAATGGTAAACAGCATTTATCTTCTGCTGAGACTCGGTTCCCGGAACAGTTACATACAAATCCCTTGGAATGGAAATCAAAGCGGCCTTATTTTCTTCCGGCTTTAAACTAACCACCATTATCGTATCCGCTAAAAGTCCTCCTCCCGGAACATTTTCTCCTCGCATACCTAAAAGCAAAAAATTAATCCTGCCCTCATCCTCTCCTTTTATTTTATTTTCCACCCCGGGAATAGTATGCAAAAGATCGCTGAAAATATTTCCTTTGGTGGAAACCTTATTTAAAATACTGCCTGTTTTCCAGAAAAAAGCGCCTGCGGTCAAAACCAAAAAAGCCACCAGTAAAAAGATGGGTTTCTTCCAAAATTTAAATCTGGGTTTTCCGTTTTCCGGATCATAATTATAAGAAAAATCAGCTCCCAAAAGACTTTCTTTTTTATCGCTTTTTCTAAAAAAATTCATATGGAATAAAAAATATAATCTAAAAATTAGGCCTTACTTGTTTTTCATAAATGCCCAACATTTTTCTTGCCGTTTTTTCCCAAGAAAAAAACTCAACTCGGGAACGACCCAGATTCACCAAACTTTTTCTCAAGTCCTCATTTGTACAACCAGTATATAATTTTTTCGCCATTTCATCAAGACCACAAGGATTGAATTTTAAATAAGCCCGACCACCCACTTCAGATAAACTGGCAATATCGGAAGCAACCACCGGAATACCTTGACTCATCGCCTCCAGAATGGGAATGCCAAATCCTTCGTAGAGCGACGGAAAAGCAAAAAGATGCGCCATCTTAATTAAAACCATCTTGTCTTTTTCGTCAATAAATCCCGGAAATACAATATCAGCTTGCGGCTTGCCTGCTCCGGTGCGAAGCTTTTCGGGATAGCTTGCAGCTTGCAGCTTTTTATCAACATTATGCGCTTTCGTATTGCCCGCTATCACTAGTTTTGTATCCGGAATTTTATCTTTTATTTTTAAATAAGCTTCCAACAATCTGGGAATATTTTTTCTCGGTTGCAAGGTTCCCATATATAAAATAAATTTTTCCGGAAGATTGTATTTTTCCCTAATGATATCCTCGTTAACATACTGCGAGCTATGAACTGTTGACTGTGAACCATTATAAACCACTTCCACTTTCTCCGGCTTAACATTGTAATATTTTATTATTTCATTCTTGGTAAATTTGGAAACGGCAATAATTTTGTCCGCCCGTTTCAGGCTTCGGGGAATTAAAATTTTCAGAAAAAACAGATCGCTCCATCTTATAAACTGCTTATATGCTTTAAAGGAAACATCATGAATGGTAGTTACAATCTTGATTTTTTTGGAAACAAAAAATGGAGTAATATATTGCGTGTGATAAACATCCACCGGATGCTTTTTTAAATATCTCGGCAAGGTCCATAAATTCCAAATGAATTTATTATTTAATAATCTCTTTTCCCTTAAAAGTGAAAAAATTAAAGAGGGAGTTAAAAAAATAATTTTAAATCTCTCGTCATCCTTTATTTCTAAATCCCTTTTAATTTCCTCTAATTTATTTTTATCGGTTACATCCGTAAACAAATAAAATTCAATCTTATTGTTCGTATATTCGTATTCATTAATAATTCGTAGTGACCTTACTAACTCAAAAAAAACAACTTCGTCACCTGTTCTTTTTTTCCCGATATTGCGAATATCAATGCCGATTTTTAAATGGTTAAATTGTTTCATAGCTAAATTGTCTTAATTTGCGCAATCGCTAAATAAATCCACAAAAATCCTAGCATAATTCCGGCGTTAAACAAATTGGGAATTAGAATCGCAAATAAGGAAAGCAGAAAAAATAAATTAAGCGTAATTATGTCATTGCGAGAAGCTACGCAGGGACGACTTGAAAATCCCATAATTTTACCGGCGCTATTCGTTTGGGATTCCTTGCTCCGTTCGGAATGATATAATCCTTTCGTTGCACCTAAGAAAATATTCAGCCACACAAATACAAACGCCATCAATCCAATAATTCCGCTTCCCAGCCACACTTCCAAAAATATATTGCTGGAATTTAAACCCGCACCTCTTTCATCAGTTCCCAAAACTTGCGAGATTTTCCCCCATCCGATTCCCAAAATCGGATGTTTCTTTATTTCCGACCAAGATTTTTTATAAGTTTCTGAACGAACATTCACATTGGGATCGTCACGGTAAATCGTTGCGATAAAATTTCCCTGCGCTTTCTCTTTTTCAATTTCTTCAAGATTTATATGCCGACATCCATATTGCTCCAATTCGGAAAGGTTACAAATCGTCTCCGGTAGAGACGTGATTAATCGCGTCTCTACACAAGACACGGTAATTTCTTGCAATCCCGTTCCGGTGCTTTGCAAACGATTTCCTAATTCAAAATTAGTTAAATTAAAAATATAAATAATACCAAACGCAACAATAAATGTCATTCCCGCAAAAGCGGGAATCCAGAGAACTTTTTTATTATTTCTTCTAAAAAAATACATGATACATAATGCTAGATACATAATACTTACTGTGATCGCTCCCAGCCAAGCGCTCCGAGAAACCGTAAGAATAAG
>JAGYNK010000046.1 GCA_018400055.1 Candidatus Moraniibacteriota bacterium | reverse complement strand
CAAGGCGGACAAGCGCAATGACAATAGGATTAATCATTTCGTAATTCAAGGCAATAAAATAAATTTTTACCTTAAATAAAAATATGCTTGAAAATGAAGAACGAAAAAATATTGCCAGAGAAACAGCTGTATCTCTGAGGGAAGCCGTAGCCGGACCTAAATGGAAAATGCCCGTAGAAGCTTTCAAGTTGGCTCAAGAATACCGAAGGCAAATCAATGAACATAGAAGTGCTCCGTGGTTTATTATAATTGCCATATCAATAGCTATTGACTTTTTGGGAGATTTTATTTTTATGGGATATTTTTTAAAGCCTTTCTTGTTTTTTGCTCTTTGGGGAAAAGGAGCCTTGAAAGCTAAAATTCTTATCAGATTTTTTCTATTTCTTGAACTTGTCCCCGTAGTAAACTTTCTCCCGCTACAAACTTTGGCATCTCTGTATGCTTGGCATCATACTGCCCAAAGAGCTCAAGAAGCCGAAAAAAAATTAGAAAAAATGAAGAACGCCTTTTAAAAGTAGAGACGAGGCAATGCCTCGTCTCTACAGATAAATCATAAAATTTCAAATAAATTTGCGTTTTTCTTTTTTTTATTTTCTGGTATAATAAATTTGCGGATAGCCGTAAATTTTTTTGAATAAGTTAGTCTGAATAAAAATAATTTTTCAAATTTTATTTTCAAGAAAAATTACTAGAATCGGATAAGTATGAAACAAAAACCAAAAACCAAAAAAATTAAAAAAAGCAAAATTTTAAAAAGAGCGCTAACCGTTTTTTTACTTTTTACTTTTATCTTTTCCTTAATGAACTTAAATGTAACTTGCTATGATATTTCGGAATTCAAGAATAAGCAAGCTTGTGTTATTAGTACTAATAAAGCTGAGGCTTTTGCACCACTATTATTATGGGGAGCAGGAGCAGTAGCGTCTTATTTTATAGCAGATGCTGTTACTGGAGAAGATAATTTGTTTGTACGAGGAATTAATTGGGTACTTTATGCAATTTTTAAATTTTTTGCATTGTTGCTTGGCATAGCTGGTTTTCTTTTCGATTGGGCAATAGACGCCAATAATATTAGAGATGTTATTCATCGGCAGGCTATTTACGACGCTTGGAAAATGGTAAGAGATTTTCTTAATTTGGGCTTTATTTTAATCCTTTTGTATTCAGCATTTTGCACCATATTTCAAATAGAAAAATACCACCTTAAAAAAATTCTTCTTATGCTGGTATTGATGGCGCTTTTGGTCAATTTCAGTTTTCCCGTTTCCCGTTTTATCGTGGATGCATCCAATGTGACTATGTATTATTTTTTAAACTCAACTTTTAATCAAGAAGAAACAAAAAGTTTTTCTGCTGGACTTGCGGGAGATACCGGAATTGCCGATATTTTAGTTCCCAGAAAAAGTAATGGAGACTTTGACTCGCAAGGTGCTACTAGTCAAATACTAATGGCGATATTTTTTGTGTTTTGCCTGATGATAACTATGGGTGTAATCGCGGCCATTTTTGTTATCCGCATAGTCATACTGGCGGTTTTGATTATTTTTTCTTCCGTCGGATTTGTGGCGGCGGTTTTTCCCGGAACCAAAACATTTGCCACTAGCTGGTGGACCGC
>JAGYNK010000045.1 GCA_018400055.1 Candidatus Moraniibacteriota bacterium | reverse complement strand
ACTTAATTGAAAAAAGTAATCCGCAATGGAGAGATTTATTTAGTGAGTTGTGACATTCTGGATTCCCGCCTGCGCGGGAATGACAAGAAAAAGATCGGGAATAATAAAAAGGAAACCGGTAATTATATTGCGTAGAGATTAAACTTTTAGATTTAAAAATATGTATCAAGAAATTATAAAAAAAAGTGAAGATGATTTTAAAAAAGCGGTTGAATATTTCAAGGAGGAAGCCGGAAAATTAAGGACGGGAAGAGCGAGCGCTTCTTTGGTGGAAAATTTGCCAGTGGACTATTATGGAAACAAGACGCCGCTTAAACAAGTGGCCAGCATTAATGTTCCCGAACCGCGTTTGATTGTTATCCAGCCTTGGGATACGGACAGCTTGGCGAATATTGAAGCGGCCATAAAAATGTCCGAGCTTAATCTTAATCCCAATAATGACGGGCAGGTAATTCGCATAAATATTCCGGCTTTAAATGAGGAAAGGAGAGAGGAGTTGGCGAAAGTTTTAAATCAAAAAGCGGAAGAAGCCAGAATTTCCATTCGCGGTATCAGAGAGGAAATTTGGGAAGAAATTCAGGAAATGGAAAAAGCGGGAAAAATTACCGAAGACGACAAGTTCCAAGGCAAAGAGAGACTGCAGGAAAAAGTTGACGATTACAACAAACAAGTAGAAGATATAAGGGAGAAAAAAGAGAAGGAGATAATGACGATTTAGCCAGGGACTAGTAATCAGTAATCAGTAACTAGTGATTTGGAATCCTAATCACTAGTTACGAGTTACAGAACTTATGGCGACAGTTATAATTTTTATTTTAATATTAGGCGTTTTAATTTTTGTCCATGAGATGGGGCATTTTTTGGTAGCTATTCGCAACGGAATTAAGGCGGACGAGTTCGGTTTTGGATTTCCGCCCAGAATTTGCGGTTTATTTAAGGATGAAAAAAGCGGTCAATACAAATTTGTTCGGGGGAATAAAGAGGTCAAGTCTAAAAATACCATTTATTCTTTGAACTGGATTCCTTTGGGGGGGTTTGTGAGAATAAAAGGCGAAGGCGGAGAAAATGAAAAAGACACGGACAGTTTTGCCGGAAAGCCGGCTTGGGTAAGAATAAAAGTGCTGGCGGCAGGCGTGGTTATGAATTTTTTTCTGGCGTGGGTTCTCTTGTCAGTTGTTTTAATGCTGGGAGCGCCTCAAGCTATAGAAGACGGAGTGGAAGGGAAAAATGCCAAAGTGCAAATTTCGCAAATTGTTTCCGGAACTCCGGCGGAAGAGATGGGATTGAAAATAGGAGATGAAATTTATGCAGCAGGCGTGGCGGGACAGAAAATTTTGAATGAAATCAATACCACTAAAGAAATACAAGTTTTAGCGAGTGAAAATAAAGGGCGGGAAATAATCTTGAAAATTAAAAGAGGTAAAGAAAATTTGGAATTAAGAGGAATACCCAGAGTAGAATATCCTGAAAATCAAGGTCCATTGGGAATATCTTTGGCGCGAACAGCCATTATAAATTATCCGTGGTACGAATCAATTTGGAGAGGATTGGCGGCGGTATTTAATTTAACTCTGGCCATTTTTATCGCTCTGGGCGGAATTATTAAAAGCTTGTTTTCGGGAGGCGGTGTTGCCATGGATGTGGCCGGTCCGGTAGGAATTGCGGTTTTAACCAAGCAGGCGACTGAATTAGGATTGGTTTATATTCTGCAATTCACGGCCATTTTAAGCATTAATCTGGGGATAATTAACGGTTTGCCATTTCCCGCTTTGGATGGAGGAAGAATCTTATTTATTTTGATTGAGAAGATTAAGGGATCGCAAGTAAGTCAGAAAGTGGAACAAGCGTTGCATACTATCGGTTTTTTTCTTTTGATTGCTTTGATGATTTTAGTTACTCTGCGCGATTTTGCCCGCTTTGAAGTGACGGATAAAATAAAGGGATTATTTTAGGTTTATGAAACAGTCAAAACTTTTTACAAGGACAATAAAAGAACTTCCCAAGGACGAGACCAGTTTTAACGCTCAAGTTTTAATCAGGTCCGGATTTATCAATAAAACTACGTCGGGAGCATATACCTTTTTGCCGTTAGGCCTGAAAACGCATAATAAAATTTGCGATATAATCAGGGAAGAAATGAATGCAATCGGAGGGCAAGAAATTTTAATGCCGGCTTTAACGCCCAAGAGTATTTGGGAGACAACCGGTCGCTGGGAAAATTTTGACGCTTTGTTTAAATTGGCGGGAGCGGACGATAAGGAATACGCTTTGGGAGCTACGCACGAAGAAGTA
This sequence comes from Candidatus Moraniibacteriota bacterium, assembly GCA_018400055.1. Classification (GTDB taxonomy): domain Bacteria; phylum Patescibacteriota; class Minisyncoccia; order Moranbacterales; family UBA9337; genus M55B143. The sequence goes on along the minus strand of JAGYNK010000045.1, from coordinate 2,405 downwards.
ATTACGCCTTTAGCTAAAGATTACATTTTTTCCTATAAAGACTTGCCAGCTTATATTTATCAAATTCAAACTAAATTTAGAAATGAGCCGCGCGCCAGGTCAGGGTTACTGAGAGGGAGAGAGTTTTCCATGAAAGATCTTTACTCCTTTCATAAAGATGAAGATGATTTAAATAAGTATTACGATATAGCAAAGGAAGCTTATTTTAAAATTTTTAAGCGTTGCGGTTTAGGAGATATCACTTATCTGACTTATGCTTCCGGGGGAGCTTTTTCCAAATATTCTCACGAATTTCAAACTTTGTCTGAAGCGGGCGAGGACACTATTTATGTTTGCGATAAATGCCAAGTGGCTGTGAATAGGGAAATTTTAGACAGCCAGAAAAACAAATGTCCGAAATGCGGTAACAGTAAATTAGAAGAAAAAAAAGCCATTGAAGTCGGTAATATTTTCAAACTGGGAACTCGTTTTTCCAAGCCGTTTAATTTGAAATATACGAATGAAAAAGAGGAAAAAAAGGAAGTCATAATGGGATGCTATGGAATCGGACCCAGCCGGATAATGGGAACAGTTGTGGAAATTTGCCATGATGACAAGGGAATTATTTGGCCGGAAGCGGTAGCGCCTTTCAAAGTTCATCTTTTAAGTTTAGGAAAAGATGAAGAGGCGGAAAAATTATATAATCAATTATTGAAAGAAAAAGTAGAAGTATTATATGATGATCGAGATGCGAGCGCGGGGGAAAAATTCGCTGACGCGGATCTTATGGGCATTCCTTATCGTGCGGTTATGAGTAAAAAATCTTTAGCGGCCGGAGGAGTGGAATTGAAAAAAAGAGAAAGCGAAAAAAGCGAGATATTGAATGTTAAAAAAATGCTGGAAAAATTAAGGATGTGAAAAATTTAAAATTTTTATTAAAGTTCAAAAAAAGCAGAGGAACTTCTTAAAACGGTCGTAAGGAGATGTTCCATTTATTTTTTTAAAGATTTTTTTATTTATGTCATATTTTGAAATTATCGGAGGAAAAAAATTAAAAGGAGAGATTGAAGTGAGAGGATCAAAAAATGCCACCACGCCTATTTTAGCGGCTACTCTTTTAACTAAAGAAAAATGCATTTTAAGCAACATTCCTCTTATTGAGGATGTTTTAAAAATGATAAAAATAATTGATAAAATGGGGGCGGAAGTTGAGTGGTTGGGAGAAAGAAAAGTAAGTATTGTCGCCAAAAATATAAATCCGAAGAAAATAGATTTTAAGGAGATGGGAAAAATGCGTTCTTCCATTTTACTACTAGGTTCTTTGAGTGCCAGATTTTCAAATTTTAAAATGTCTTATCCGGGAGGGTGTTTGATTGGTTCTCGTCCGGTGGGAACTCATTTTCGCGCGTTGGAAAAAATGGGAATTGAAATAAAGCAAAGCGGCAATTTTTATCGCATTAATTCCAGCCGACGCCACGCGGCCAAAGTTATATTAGGAGAATTTTCCGTTACGGCTACGGAAAATGCTCTAATGTTGGCGAGCGCCATTCCGGATAAAACAGTTATTAAAATTGCGGCGACAGAACCGCATGTCCAGGATTTGACAAATTTTTTGTTAAAGCTGGGCGTTAAAATTAAAGGCATTGGCACGCATACTTTGGAAGTGATCGGTAAAAACAATTTAACAGGCGCGGAACATAAAATAATTCCCGACGCCAATGAAGCGGCCACTTTTTTGATAATGGGCTTGGCTACTAAAAGCTCCATCACGGTAAAAAATGCGGCAGAGGATCATTTGGATTTGGTTTTGGAAAAACTGAGGGAATTCGGAGCCAATTTTGAAATTAGAAAAAACAGCATCAAAGTTTTGCCTCAAGTTAATCTGAAAGCGGTGGATAAAGTTGAGGCCAGAATTTATCCGGGGATTCCTACGGATATTCAAGCACCGATGGGAGTACTGGCGACCCAGGCGGAAGGAACTACTTTAATTTACGATACTTTATATGAAGGAAGATTTAAATATATTCAGGAACTTAAAAAAATGGGAGCCACGGCCGTTATAAGCGATTCGCACAGCGCTTTAATAACCGGGCCGATTCAGCTTTATGGAAAGGAAGTGATCAGTTTTGATCTTAGAGCGGGAGCTTCTATGATTATCGCCGCTCTTTTGGCTGAAGGCAAAAGCGTTATTAAAAACATAGAGCAAGTGGACAGAGGCTACGAAAAAATAGAGAAAAGACTCCAAAAATTGGGAGCGGAGATTAAGAGAAAAGAGTAATCTGATATTTTTCTCAGGGAGAAAACTTGGAACCATTTAATTTTATTGGTCCGATTAGTAATTAATTTTATCTGATTAGCGATTGATTTCAAAAAAATAGTTACCATTCTGTTGCGGTCGCAATGAAATGGTACCTAATTTAGAATAT
>JAGYNK010000044.1 GCA_018400055.1 Candidatus Moraniibacteriota bacterium | reverse complement strand
AAAATTGACAAAACCGCTTGAATAAACTATGCTTTAGATGGTATAGAAATTCTGTTATTAAAAATACTGGTGTTATTCTTTCGGGATTCTTCGCTCCGTTATACTTCACTCAGAATGACAATATTATTATAAGTAATTTAATTTTTTAAGCTAAGCTGAACGCTAAAGGTCTGAGGATACACTAATGAACTTAAAGTTTTGGAATTTGTGCGTTTGATTTGTTGTTGATCTATATACGCATAAGATAAAAGAAGACGTAGATTCCCGCCGGAGTTTATCCCGTATTTACTACGGGACGGGAATGACATACCCTAAAGTTTATTAGCGTGTTTTCTGACATTGTTGGCGACAGCTGGCAATGTTTTTTTATGGAACAAAAAAAATGGTCGCTCCAAATCGGAGGACGAGAGCTTATTATTGAAACGGGTCTTTTGGCCGGACAGGCTAACGGAGCTGTGACTGTTCGCTACGGTGATACGGTGGTTTTAGCTACTGCTGTAATGAGCAAGGGGGCTTCAAAAATCAGCGGATATTTTCCTTTGATGGTTGATTATGAAGAGCGTTATTACGCCGCCGGAAAAATCAAAGGTTCGCGTTTTATTAAGAGGGAGGGTCGCCCCAGTGATGAAGCGGTTTTAACTTCTCGTTTGGTTGATCGAACTATCCGTCCGCTTTTTAATCATAGAATGAGAAATGAAGTGCAAGTTATTATTACCGTGCTTTCCATTGACGGTGAAAACGATCCTGATATAGCCGCTGTCATAGCCGCTTCCGCGGCTCTTCATATCTCCAATATTCCTTGGAATGGTCCGATTGGCGCGGTAAAAGTGGGAAAAGTTAATGGAGAATTAATTTTAAGTCCTGTCAACGGAGAAATAAAAGAGGGTAGTTTGGATATGACTGTGGCCGGAACCAAAGATAAAATAAATATGATTGAAGCCGGAGCTAAAGAGGTTCCGGAGGAAGAAATATTAAAAGCTTTTGAATTCGGACAATCGGCAGTTAAAAAAATTGCGGAGTTTATTGAGCAAATAAAATCGGAAATAGGAAAGGAAAAGTCCAAACCGGCTTTATTGGAAGGAACGCCTGAATTTGAAGAAAAAATTAAAAAAATGCTGGAATCGGAAAATTTAGAAGAAGCTCTTTATGATAAAGATAAGAGTCTTATTGAAAAAAGAACTGAAGAAATTAAAGAAAAAATAAACTCTTATATTGATGAAAATCACAAGGATGAAGCGGAAAAGTTAAAAGAAGTGGCGGAAATTGTTTTTGAGGAAGTTTCCGATGAAATTGTGCATAAAAATATTTTGGAAAAAGAGCAGCGTCCGGATGGAAGAAAACTGGATGAAATACGCCATATTGAATGCCAAGTGGGAATTTTACCCAGAACTCACGGAAGCGGATTATTTACTCGTGGGGAAACTCAGGCCTTAACTATAACTACACTGGGAGCTCCGGGAGACGAGCAAATAATTGACACAATGGAAATGGACATTAAGAAGCGTTATATTCATCATTATAATTTTCCTCCTTTTTGCGTGGGAGAAACTCGCCCGATGCGAGGACCGGGACGAAGAGATATCGGGCACGGCGCTTTAGCGGAAAAAGCGCTGGTTCCTGTTTTGCCTTCCAAGGAAGATTTCCCCTACACCATCCTTGTGGTTTCAGAGGTGCTTTCTTCTAACGGATCATCTTCTATGGCTTCTACTTGCGGATCAACTCTGTCCTTAATGAATGCGGGAGTGCCCATTAAAAATCCGGTAAGCGGAATTGCTATGGGGATTATAATTAACCAACAACTGACAACTGACAACCAACAACAAAACAAAAAACAAATTACAAATTATAAGGTTTTGACTGATATTCAGGGGTTGGAAGATCATTATGGAGATATGGATTTCAAAGCCGCCGGAACGAAAAAAGGCATAACTGCACTTCAAATGGATGTAAAAATTGACGGAGTAAACATTGAAATGTTAGAGGCCGTTCTGAAACAGTCTCATAAAAACAGACTGGAAATACTGGAAAAAATAGCAGCGGTTATTTCTGAGCCTGTAAAGCAAATGTCTCAGTACGCTCCCCGCATTATTGTTATGAAAATTGATCCTGAGAAAATAAGGAATGTAATCGGCACTGGTGGAAAAGTCATTAATGAAATCATTGACGAAACGGGAGTGCAAATTGATATTGAGGATGACGGCTCCATTTTTATAACTTCGCCTGACGAGGCTTCGGCGCAAAAAGCCCAGGAGTGGATTAAAAACCTCACGCGTGAAGTGAAAGTGGGAGAAATATTCAACGGACGTATCACCCGCATA
>JAGYNK010000043.1 GCA_018400055.1 Candidatus Moraniibacteriota bacterium | reverse complement strand
AACTGGCGCGTATCGGGCTGGAAGAAAAAGAGATTGAAAAATACCGAAGAGACCTTTCGGCTATTTTGGATTATTTTAAAAAATTGGAAGAACTGGATACGAAAAATATTGATCCCGTCGGCCATATCACTGAAACTTGCAATGTTATCAGAGAAGACCGACGGAATGTTTCTAAAAAATCAGAAAGAGAAAAAATTATCAAAAATATTCCGGAGAATAAAGAGGATTATTTAAAAGTGAGATCAGTGCTGTAAGGTTTATCTTTACGAATTACTAATCAAGTACGAATATACTAATTTTTGACAAGTTTTTTTAAAGTAGTCATTCAATGTTTTCCTTATTCGTATATTCGTAAAAGATTAGTAATTAGTAAAGGATTTCTATGATTAGAAAACTTCACGAAAAATTAATAAATAACGAAACAACCTCGGTGGAGTTAACCGAAGAGTATTTTGATAATATTAAAAAGAGGGACGGTGAAATTGGCGCCTACCTTACTTTGACGAAAGATTTGGCGTTGGATCAAGCGCGGGCGGTTGACGATAAAATTAAAAAAGGAGAAAAAATAAATTTATTGGAAGGAATTCCTTGCGCTGTTAAAGACAATATTTTTTTGGACGGCTTTAGAGTTACCGCCGGTTCAAAAATATTGGATAATTACATAGCTCCTTATGACGCTACGGTGGTGAAAAAATTAAAAGAAAGAAACGCTGTTTTTTTGGGGAAAACCAACCTGGACGAATTTGCCATGGGTTCTTCCAATGAAAACAGCGCTTACCAGAAGGTTAAAAATCCGGCTGATTCAGAAAGAGTTCCCGGCGGATCTTCGGGCGGATCGGCAGCCGCGGTGGCTTCAGATGAAGCTGTTTGGGCGCTGGGATCGGATACCGGAGGGTCTATTCGCCAACCGGCTTCTTTTTGCGGAGTGGTTGGTTTAAAGCCGACTTACGGTCGGGTTTCTCGTTACGGACTTATCGCTATGGCTTCCAGTTTGGATCAGATCGGTCCGATTGCAAAAACCGTTGAAGACGCGGCCATAATTCTTTCCGGTCTGGCCGGCGAAGACAAGATGGATGCCACTTCCGCCAGAAGCTCGGATAAGCTTTACGAAAATTATCTGGACGCGGATATTAAAGGAATAAGAATCGGAGTACCTGATGAATATTTAAAAAAGGGATTAGATGAAAAGGTGCGTGAGAAATTTGACACGGCGGTTGAGAAATTTAAAAAAAAGGGAGCAATTATAGAAAAGATAAGCTTGCCCCATAGCGATTATTCTCTGCCGGTCTATTATATAATTATGACATCGGAAGCCAGTTCCAATTTGGCGCGTTTTGACGGAATAAAATACGGTTTGCGGATTGACGATCGCGCAAAATCAGATATTTTATCAAAAAAAGCAGGCAGTTTAAAAAACAGTTTTGTTAACGGAACATTACTGGAAACTTATTTGGACAGTCGACAGTACGGGCTGGGAGAGGAAGTAAAAAGAAGAATAATGCTGGGGACTTACGCTTTAAGCGCCGGATATTACGATGCTTATTATTTAAAAGCTCAGAAAGTGAGAGCGCTCATTAAAAATGATTTCAAGAAAGCTTTTGAAAAAGTAGATATTATTTTTTCTCCTACTACTCCGGAAGCGGCTTTTAAATTTGGAGAAAAAACCGACGATCCATTGAAAATGTACCTTTCCGATATTTATACGGTGACAGCCAATCTGGCCGGTGTTCCGGCTATATCTTTTTCCATAGGAGAAATCAATGAAGAAGGAAGCAAGCTTCCGGTGGGCGGTCAGCTTATGGGTAAATGGTTTGATGAAGAAAATTTGCTGAGGATGGCGCACGCTTTTGGAGTTGGTTAAAAATTAAATCGCAGAAAAACCGGATAAAATTTTTTAAAATTATGGAATTAAATTTTAATTACAATCAGACTTTGGATTTTTTAATGCAAATTTATTATTCCCCTTTTTTTACAGTGGTTAAGTTTTTTTTGGTGATTTACATTACGGTTTTGTTGGTTGATATTATTTTGATTTTGGTTTTGCGCGGAGTGGGAGCAGACTTGAGGACGGCCATTAAGGGAATGGATATGCCGGCGGATTCCAAGACTAAGGCGTTAAAAAAATGGCAGAGCATAAAAAACCGTTTGGAAAGCGACAATATTTCTCAATACAAAGCAGCTATCCTAGAAGCTGACCGGATAGTGGATGATATTCTATCCAAAGTCGGTTACAAAGGGAATAATTTGGCGGAAAGACTGGAGCAGGTTAATCCGGGACAGCTGGAAAATATGGAGAGGCTTAAAAAGGCTCACAAAATTCGCAATCGCATTATATACGAAAAAGATTTTTCCATAGATAAAAAAACAGCCGGAGAAACACTTGAAATTTATGAGAATTTATTGAAAGAGTTAGATTACATCAATTGACGGCGCGCTGGAATTGACAGAGCTTTTGATCAGATGTACAATTAGGTTTAAATGTTTTGGAACGGGTTTTTGAATAAAAAGAAAAGATACGGAAGTTTTGGATGCAGCGACTATGGCAAAAGTTTTAAAAATATCGCGGGGTGGAGCAGTCTGGCAGCTCGTGTGGCTCATAACCACAAGGTCGGCGGTTCAAATCCGCCCCCCGCAACTAGCTAACCAACAACCAACAACCAACAACTAACAATTAACAATTAACAATAAGGATTTTTTGTTATAAGTTTTTAGTTGTAGGTTATTAGTTAATTGGCGGCGTAGCTCCCCAGTCATTTGACGGGGCAGGCAGTTGGTTACCCGCCCGTACCGAATGTCGGTACGTTCGGGCAGGGAGCATAGCATATGGCAGGGTAGCTCAGTTGGTTAGAGCGTGGGACTCATAAGCCCAAGGTCGTGAGTTCGATCCTCACCCCTGCTACTTTGATAACTTACAACTACCAAATAACAATAAGGATTTTTGTTATAAGTTATTCGTTGTAGGTTATTAGTTAATTGGGGGCGTAGCTCCCCAGTCATTTGACGGGGCAGGCAGTTGGTTAGATTGATTGCTTGTCATGTTAAGTTCATTTTATTATTAGATTTAATTTTATATTTTTAATTACGGGGGCGTAGCTCAGTTGGTTAGAGCGACTGCCTGTCACGCAGTAGGTCACCGGTTCGAGTCCGGCCGTCCCCGCATCAAATAGAAACAGCGCTTTTTCAGGGCTGTTTTTTTATTTTGTCTTATGCTATTATAGAGGCATCTATAGAGGCATCTATAGATGCCTCTATTAAATAATTAAAATAAAGAGTATGGAAACGACCACGCGTCGGCTGGTTAAAAACAGCTCTTACAGTTACTCCGTAAATATCCCCAAAAGCATAGTGGATAAATACGGATGGAGAGCCAAGCAGAAGTTATCCATAAAGGATAAAGGCAGGGGCTTGTTAGAGATTAGGGACTGGAAGAAAAGATAGGATTTTTTTATTCAGGCGAATTGGAGTGTCTAAAATAAGCGTTTATTTTAGCGGTTTTTTTGCTTGATGGTAGCTTGCAATAATTGCCGGAATAAGATAGAATAGTAAGGCAGAGAAGTTTAGCGATTAACTGAAAAAGCTTTAATAAAAACAAAAAACGGTTTTTTTATGACATTAAGATCCTATTTATGGGGAATAAGGATTAGCGCGTTTCTGTCTGTGGCTACTTGGCTAGCGGTAGTTTACAATATTGATCCGGAAGAGACCGGGCTAGCGGGGCAAGCGCTTTTTTATGTGAGCTTCTTCTTGGCTTTAGCGGGAATTTTTATTCTTTTTCTTACTTGGATAAGGAGAAAAATTTTGGGGAAAGAGTGGATTTCCGCCCATTTGGGAATGAGCTTTCGCCAGGGGGTGTTGCTTTCTTTTCTGGCCAGCGCGCTTCTGGTTTTTCAGAGCTTTAGAATACTTACTTGGTGGGACGGTCTTTTACTGGTAGCCGGAATTTTTATTATAGAATTGTATTTTTTGAGTAAGTGATCTTTACTAATTACTAATCAAGTACGAATATACTAATAATTTTATAATCCATTCGTATATTAGTAATGGATTAGTAATTCGTAAAGAACTTCAAAATTTATGCCAAAGAATAAAAAAGTAAAAACCGAAAGCCAATACGGAGCCAAGTCCATTCAAGTCTTGGAAGGTTTGGAACCGGTAAGAAAAAGACCGGGGATGTATATTGGAGGAACTTCCTTGGAAGGGTTGCATCATTTAATTTGGGAAGTGGTGAATAATTCCATTGATGAAGCTATGGCCGGTTTTTGTGATGAAGTTATCGTAAAACTATTACCCGAAAATATGATTGAAGTAAGTGACAATGGAAGAGGTATTCCGATTAGCCGGCATGCTCAGACGAAAAAGTCGGCGCTGGAAACGGTTATGACCATGTTGCACGCCGGAGGAAAATTTGAAGGAAGCGGCTATAAAATATCCGGCGGTCTTCACGGAGTGGGAGTTTCAGTAGTTAACGCCCTTTCCGTTTGGACTAAAGCTGAAGTTTATAGGGAGGGAAAAATTTGGTCGCAGGAATATAAACGGGGGAAACGAACCAGTGCGGTAAAAAATATTGGCAAAACCAAAAAAACAGGGACAGTGATTACGTTCCAGCCGGACGCGGAAATTTTTCCGGAAATAAAATTCAGTTGGAAAAAAATATTAGACTATTTAAGGCAACAGGCTTATCTTACCAAAGGAGTTAAAATAAATGTAGAGGACCGAAGAGAAGCGGAAAGCAAGCAGGATGAGCATAAAATAAGAAGACATGGCTTTTATTTTGACGGGGGAATTATTTCTTTCGTTAAGTTTTTAAACCAAGGAAAAGAAGTTAAAAACGAAATGCCGATTTATATTGAGAAGACTGCGGAGGACATTTATGTGGAAGCTTCTTTGCAATACACCGACGGTTTTAAGGAGCATCTTTTTTCGTTTGCTAATAATATTTTTACCATGGAAGGGGGGATGCATGTTACCGGTTTTAGATCGGCGCTTACTCGGGCGCTTAATGATTATGCCAGAAAAAATAATATTTTTAAGGAAAAAGAAAAGAATTTCACTTCAGATGATTTGCGAGAAGGATTAACTTCGGTCATTAGCGTAAAGCTTCGTAATCCTCAGTTTGAAGGTCAAACTAAAGCCAAGTTGGGAAATGGGGAAGTAAGAGGCGTTGTGGCCAGCATTGTTTCGGAAGGCATCTCCGATTTTTTGGAAGAGCATCCCCGCAATGCCAAAGCCATAATTGAAAAGTGTCTTTTGACAGCCAGAGCCAGGATGGCGGCACGAGCGGCTAAGGACGCGATAATTCGCAAGGGAGCTTTGGATGGTATGACTCTTCCAGGGAAATTGGCGGATTGTTCCAGCAAGGATGCGTCTCAGTCAGAGCTTTATATCGTTGAGGGGGACAGCGCCGGAGGAAGCGCCAAGCAGGGCAGAAACAGACAATTTCAAGCCATACTTCCATTAAGGGGAAAATTGATTAATGTGGAAAAGACTCGGCTGGACAAGATAGTGAAGGCGGAAACTTTAAGGCCTATCATAGTGGCCTTAGGAGCAGGCATCGGGGAAAATTTTGATATTAATAAGTTGCGTTACCATAAGATAATTATTATGGCTGACGCGGATGTAGACGGATCGCATATTCGGACGTTATTGCTTACCTTCTTCTATCGGTATTTTGAAGAATTGATCAGAAATGGTTATGTCTATATCGCCCAGCCGCCTCTTTACAGAATTGCTATCAGAAAAAAAGTGCTTTACGCCTATACGGAGAGGGAAAAAGATGAAATAGTAAATTCTATAAAAAGCGATGGCGTTGTAAATATCCAACGGTATAAAGGTTTGGGAGAAATGGATCCGGAACAATTATGGGAAACGACGATGAATCCGGAAAACAGGCTGATGTTGCAAGTGGAAATTGAAGACGCGGAAGCCGCAGATAAAATATTTGACATTTTAATGGGCTCAGAAGTTGAGCCGAGGAGAAGATTTATACAAACGCATGCCGCCAGTGTTAAAAATTTGGATGTTTGATAATTTTCAATCGTATAGTATAATGTACACATAAGCGGAAAGGCTTAAAAATATAAAATAAAGATTAGAAGGGAGGTGTGACATAATATGAATTCAATTCAAAATTGGGGAGAAGCTATATCACTGGCCTTATTTGATCTTTGGGAACGTTTTGTAAATTTTCTTCCCTCCTTGATCGGTGCACTGCTTGTTTTTTTGGTTGGATTATTTGTTGCTTCAATTTTAGGCAAGATGGCGGAGAAAATTATCGCGGCTTTTAAAATTGACAAGGCCGTTGAAAAAATGAATTTAGCCGAAAGAATGAATTTGACCGGATTTAAATTAAGCGTTTCAAAATTTTTCGGAGAATTGGTGCGATGGTTTTTGATATTGGTTTTCTTGATGGCTTCAGCTGATATTTTAGGGCTTAATCAAATAACGAATTTTTTGAATAGCATTATTTTGTATATTCCCAATATTGTAGTCGCGGTTATAATTTTGTCCGTGGCTTTTTTGTTGGGGAATTTTACGCACAGTGTTGTTTGCTCAAGCGTGAAGGCGACGGGGGTGATTAAAGCTGAATTTTTGGCGGCTATTTCAAAATGGGCTATTATAATTTTCGGATTATTAGCGGCGTTAATTCAATTGGGAGTGGCGGAGTCTCTGGCCAACACGATTTTTATGGGCATAGTGGCTGCTTTATCTTTGGCTTTTGGTTTGGCTTTCGGCTTGGGAGGGAGAGAAGAAGCTGCTTTAATCCTGAGGAAAATTAGAAAAAGTATTTCTCCGGAAGAAGATCGTTAAGCGAGGATAATTTCATTCAACCAGTCTTATAATTTCAAAAAAGTATATTTTGCGAAAGGAAGAGTCAAATGACGGCTTGACAGTTTTTTTAGTTTTGCTATTATTGTAATTACTATTTTAAATAAAAAAATTTGAAGAAAATAGCCAAAGAGAATAATAGAATAACAAAAAGCGGGTGACAACTGAATTTTTATTTGGTTGGGAAAATCCGCTTGCAGAAGGCGGTTTTTTGTTGGCTTGATTTAAGCGGAGGCAGATCTAAAAAATTGCGCGCAGGCAATTTTACACAGAAGAGAATGAGAAAGCTGTGTAAAGTTGTTTCCGCGTAAAAAGAACTTTGAAAATTAAATAAGTATTATCGGATCATAGGTTTCAAAAAAATTTTTTCAGCGGAAGAGACAAATTAAAATTGAAAGGTATGGCCGGTAAAGTAGGTAATTGTAATAGTTAATAATTTTTTTAAGTGATTATTAACTGCTAATTATTATTAAAGATAAAATAGGTTACTTAAGGCGTATGGTGAATGCCTTGACTAAAGCAAGCGATGAAGGACGTAGCAGGTTGCGATAAGCTTCGGGGAGCTGCCAAGCAAGCTTTGATCCGGAGATTTCCGAATGGGAAACCCCAGCCGATGCGAAGCATCGGAATGATCAATAATCAATGACCAATAATCAATAAATAAACAAGTATCAATTATTAATTTAATTTAAAATTATTATTTTGATAATGATTTATTGCCAGCTCGAAGCCGGTCGGCCTTTGGCTGAAAAATTGTGAATTGAGAATTGAAAATTCTGCTGCTTTGCAGCGGTTATCACTGTCTGAATTCATAGGGCGGTGAAGCGTACCTAGCGAACTGAAACATCTTAGTAGCTAGAGGAAAAGAGATCAATAGAGATTCCCTGAGTAGTGGCGAGCGAAAAGGGAAAAGCCTAAACTACATTCTTCACTAACGTTCAGAATGAATTTTCAATTTCCAGTTTT
>JAGYNK010000042.1 GCA_018400055.1 Candidatus Moraniibacteriota bacterium | reverse complement strand
ATTTTTTTCGCTTTGGGAATAATTCTTTTGGCGTTTAATGCGCTGATTTTGGTGAAATTTAAAAAAATCAACCAAAAGAGCCGCGAATTTTTTTCAGGTAAAAAAGGAAAAGACTTGGAGAGTTTGATTTTGGGATATGCTGAGGAAATAAAAGGCTTGGATGGAGAAATACAGGAGCTTTTCAATATTTCCAATCAGATGCATAAATCACTGCGTCAAAGTTTGTGCAAAGTGGGAGTAATTCGCTTTAATCCCTTTAAGGATGTAGGCGGAAACCAAAGTTTTGCCATTGCCTTATTGGACAGAAAAAATTCGGGTCTGGTTATCTCTTCGCTTTATACTCGCACGGGAACAAGGATTTACGCCAAACCGGTTATTAGCGGAGTTTCTAAAAAGCACACTCTCACCGAAGAAGAAAAGCAGGCTATTAAAATCGCCAGCCCGATGAAAGAAGGAAGGGTTTGATTGTTTTTTAAATAAATTACAATGCAAGAACAAGATTCAAAAATTAAAAAAGCCATTAAAATACCGCCGCTGATTACCGTAAAAAAGTTCAGCGAGCTTTTGAATTTGTCTGTTTCCCAAGTCATTTCCGAATTAATCAGAAATAAAGTAATGGCAACCATTAATGAGGAAATTGATTTTGAAACCGCCAGCATCATTGCCCAGGATTTGGGTTTTGAAACCGAAGAAGATTTGGAAATTTCGGACAGTGAAGTTTTATCATTGGAAAAGCTGCTTGAAATATGTAAAAAAGAGAGCCAATCCGGAAAAAATTTGGAACCGCGCCCCCCTATCGTAACCATTCTGGGTCATGTGGACCACGGAAAAACAACTCTCTTGGATAATATCAGAAAATCCAGCGTAGCCTCTGAGGAAGCCGGAGGAATTACTCAGAGCATCAGCGCTTATCAAGTTAAAAAAAGAAATCAAACTATAACTTTTATTGACACCCCCGGACACGAAGCTTTTTCCGCTATGCGCGAACGCGGAGTAAGTATTGCCGACATCGCTATTTTAGTTGTGGCAGCTGACGATGGCGTGCGTCCTCAGACGGAAGAAGTTATAAGCTACCTCAAAGAAAAAAAGATTCCCGTTATAGTGGCTGTTAATAAAATAGACAAACCGGAAGCCAACCCCCAAAGAGTCAAACAAGAATTGTCCGAAAGAGATATTTTAATTGAAGAATGGGGAGGAAAAATAATTTGCAATGAAATCAGCGCCAAGCAAAATACCGGTATTGATCAATTATTGGAAAGCGTGCTGTTGGTGGCTGAAGTGGAAAATTTGCGCGCCGACTCAAAAAGAGACGGATTGGCTGTCGTGCTGGAATCCCATCTTGATTCACATAAGGGACCAGTTTCCACCGTTTTGGTGAAAACGGGAACACTGAAAACAGGTCAAGATATTACAACCGGATCTGTTTGGGGAAGAATTAAAAAAATAGAAGATTTTACGGGAAAAAATATCAACAGCGCCGGACCGTCCGTGCCGGCGACCCTTATCGGGCTTAACGGAACACCTGATGTAAACGATACGATACAGGTTATGGATAAAAAAATGTCCGTCCGATTAAAATCCAAAATAGAAGCGGAGAAAACCATCACAGCTAAAAAAGAAGCTTCTCGGAAAAAAATTTACGAAGCCATAGATAAAAATAAAATCAAAAAGTTGGATATCGTTTTGAAAGCCGACAGTCAAGGCTCATTGGAAGCCATTAAACAAATAATTTCCAGCATCGGCTCCAAGGAAGTTGCGGTTGAATATATTAAAACCGGCGTGGGAAGCATTACGGAATCAGACGTGAAAATAGCTCAAAGTTCAAACGCTGTTATTTTCGGATTTAACGCGGCAGCTACTTCGGTTGCCAAAAGAATAGCCGAAGAAAGTGGCATAAAAATAAAGTCATTTGACATTATTTACGAACTGGTGGAAAGCGTTAAAGATGAAATGTCCGAAATGCTACCGCCGGAAATTATCAGAACCGATTTGGGAGCGCTTAAGGTGTTGGAAATATTCAAAAACGGAAAGCGAGATATGATCGTGGGAGGAAAAGTAACCAAAGGAAAGGCGGTAAAAAAATGCGAAATAGAAGTGAAAAGAGACAAGGAAATCATTGGAAAAGGAATGCTTGCTAATTTACAGCAGAATAAAAATAACGTGGAAGAAGTTAAACAAGGTCACGAGTGTGGAATCACTTTTGAAGGAAAAACTAAAATAGAAAAAGGAGATACGTTAGTGTTTTACAAAGAGGAAGAAAAGAAGAGAAAATTATAATAATCTTTACTAATTACTAATCTTTTACGAATATACCGATTGAGAATAAAAATGATTAGCATATTAGTATTTAATTAGTGATTACTGTGAATTGCGAAATATAATAAATGTGTCATTCTGACCCGCCTTGGGCGGGGAAGAATCCC
>JAGYNK010000041.1 GCA_018400055.1 Candidatus Moraniibacteriota bacterium | reverse complement strand
TTGGAACAGCTTACTTATTATGGCGCTGTCCGAAAATTCACTCTTGATTTTTACGCCAAATCTTTCGGATTTAAAAGTCCCAAAGAAGAAGGAGTGGACGGATCGGAAGTGGGGAATTTATACAAAAAAGGAGAATACAAAAAAATCTCCCGCTATTGCGTCGGAGATTTAATCGCCACGCAAAAACTTTATGAATATTGGGATAAATATTTAAGGTTTTAGTTTTTATGCCAAATAAATTTTATCTCATTCTCCACAATATTCGCAGCGCCTACAATGTCGGTTCCATATTTAGAACGGCGGATGGGGTAGGGATAGAAAAAATATATTTAACCGGCTATTCTCCAACTCCGGCAGATGGCAGTGAAACTTACAAGACCAAAGCGCAGAAAATGCTGGCCAAAACAGCCTTAGACGCTGAAAAGAATGTCAGTTGGGAAAAATTTAAAAATCTTAACGATTTAATAAAAAAATTAAAAAAAGAAAAATTTAAAATTGTAGCTTTGGAACAGGACAAGAAAAGCATTGATTACAAAAAATTCAAACCCGAATTTCCGCTGGCTTTAATTGTCGGAAACGAAGTGAAAGGATTAGATAAAAGAATTTTAAAAAAGTGTGATAAAATAATTGAAATTCCCATGCGAGGCAAAAAGAATTCGTTGAATGTTTCCGTGGCGGCGGGAATCGCCGGATACGAAATTAATTTCAATTAAATGTCATTGCGAGCGGAGCGTGGCAATCCCGTTCAATTGGCGTCAGCATTAAATAAATCTGGTGACAATATAATGAGATTGCCACGTCGCCTTCGGCTCCTCGCAATGAAAGTGAAATTTACATATTTTGTAATTCAAATTAACCTAGATTCCGGATATTTTTTCTCTCACTGTTTTTCTAGAAAAAATTCCGGAATGACAAATAAAGACTAATGAAAAACAACAAAATCGCCATCTTTGACATTGACGGAACCATTTTCAGAAAAAATCTCCACTTTGAGCTTATCAATGAACTGGTTTGGATGAAAGTCTTTCCCTTCAGCGCCAGAAAAAAATTAATCAATCTTTATACATCCTGGTTGGAACACAGGGGAACCTACGAATCATACAGAATAGCTTTGGTGGATCTTTATGCGGAACACATCAAAGACAGAAGCAGGGAAGAGGTGGAAAAAGCCAGTCAGGCTGTCGTTCCTTTTCATAAAAACAGAACCTATATTTTTGCCGAAAAATTAATTAAAAAATTAAAAGAGGATAATTATCATATTATTGCCATTTCCGGATCGCCTATAGAAATAGTGGAAGAATTTAATGAAATTCATTTAAAGTTTGATAAAGTTTTTGGCAGTGTTTATGCGATGGATGAAAACAATATTTATACGGGTGGAGCAATTTTTGAGCCGATTAAAAACAAAGGACAGGTAGTTAAGCAGCATGTTTATGAAAATAAATTGACTCTGGACGATTCTTACGGAATAGGGGATACTGAATCTGACGCCAGCTTTTTAAAATTAGTGGAAAATCCCATCGCCTTTAATCCCAACCAAAACCTTAAAGAAATCGCCGAGAAAAATAATTGGAAAGTAGTAGTGGAAAAGAAAGACGTGATATATGAAATAAATCTCTAATCAACGCGAACTTAAATCCCCAATCAACACGAATTCATTCACTGATCATCACGAATAATTTGAAATTAATTAGGGATTATTCGAGATAAAATCAGTGTTGATTCGAGAATTAAATCATTATGAATCAATTTTTAGACAATTTTTTGCGTAAAACACTTTGGATTTGGCTTCCTTTTGTCGCACTTTATCATTTAATCAAAGAACTGGCCGAAAAGCGGTAAGGCATTGTAATTGTTCAATTAATTCCTCTCCTCCTCTTTGAGGAGGGGATTAAGGGGAGGTGTTATTTTCACTGGCAATATTTACACCCCTCCCTAACCCTCCCCTCAAAGATGGGCGGGAAAAATAGCATTAAATGAAAATTTCTAAAATAAATTTTGCGATTAAATATTACTTGCCTCTATTATTGTGGATGGGGGTTATTTTTTATTTATCCTCCATGCCCGGAAACGGCTATCAAGGACCGCACAGTCTTTGGTTTTATATTGAAAGGAAAGGCGCGCACATTTTTGAATATTTTATTCTAACCTTATTTTTTATTCGCGCTTTAAGACCGTGTAAAATAAACATTTCTAAAAAATATTGGCTGGCCGTTTCCTTTTCTTTATTATTCGCTTTCTCCGACGAATTTCACCAATCTTTTGTTTTTAGCCGGGAAGGGAAGATACTGGATGTAATTATAGATTTGGCGGGAATAATTTTGGCGGTAGCGTTTTATCATATTGCAAAGCTGAGACTGATTAAAAAATAATTTCAATAAAAACTTTTAGAGGTGCATAGACTGTTGCGCAAAGCTATATATCAGAAATTTTAGAGGCATCTATAGAATAATCTATAGATGCCTCTATTTTTTTTCACTGTCTCACCTCATAATTATATTAGATACCACTAATCTGCGGTCGCAATCTAATGGCACCTAATTATCTTAGATTGCGAGACTCGAAATTTTACTGTCATTGCGAAGGAATCCCCGACGCAATGTCGGGATGACCGCGGCAATCCCGTCACTTATTAAACTATTTAGTGATTCAAGATAATTAAAATTTATCTCGCATATCTTAATAAAAAAAACCAACAAAAAAACGGGGCGGAAAAACTTTGTAATATTTTTCCAATCCCCGCCACAAAGACTAATTTTTGAATTTCGACTATTTCTCTAAAGATGCTAAGGATCTATTAACTTTTGCAACTTCTTTAGTCGCATTAGAAAAAATCACACTCAAATCAAGTAATTTAGGGACATTTTTTGCTATCACAGTAAGAATGTCCACTATATCAGTTTTCACCTCGTCTTCTGTTATTGTTTTTGCGCTTGTATGAGATAATGATAATGACTTTATATTTTCCTTTAATTGTGACACATCATCATGTAATAAAGTCACATCCTCAAGCAACGTAGTAAGTAAATCAATAGCTGTCTCATCTATTGTTTTAGCTGATTTAATCAATCTTTTTATGTTTTTGATTTTTAGTAATTTTTTTTCTTCTTCTCCCATTTCCTCCTCCATTTCACTTTATCCAATAAACAGGATATTTTTTCCAAGGAACATTTTTTTTCACCTTAAGCCAATTTCAAGGCGATGTGAAAGTATAGCAAAATATTTTAAAAAGTCAAACTAGACTATTTCCTCATCTCTTCTAAGAATTTTTCAAAAACTTTGGGATCTTCCATCGCCATTTGAGAAAGGACTTTTCGGTCCAGCTCGTTTTTTTTGTCTTTTTGCAATTTTATAAAATCGCTGTACTTAAATCCTAAAATTCGCAAGGCGTTATTCAGTCGGATAATCCAAAGTCTCCGCATAGTTCTTTTTTTGGCGCGGCGGTCGCGATAAGCGTATTTACCAGCCTTAATTAAAGCCTCTTTAGCGGCCCTAAAATGAGATTTTCTTCTCCATTTAAATCCTTTGGCTGATTTTAAAACTTTTTTTCTTCTTTTGGAAGCGGTCACACCGCGTTTAATTCTGGTCATAAATTTAGCTTTTTAGCTTTTTAGCTTATTAGCTTCGTTAGCTTTTTAGGAATTAAGCCCCTAATAAGCTAATAAGCTAACAAGCTAATGAAGCTAGTTAATAGCTTTTAATACATTTTTTTCGTCAGATTTAAAAAGCCGCTGGTCTTTTCTTTTAAATCTTTTAAACTTGCCAGTCTGTTTGCTGTTGAAATGGTTTTGCTTGGTATATCTGCGAATGACTTTTTTATTCTTGGTTACTCTTACTTTCTTAATAACCGATTTTCTAGTTTTTAATTTAGGCATAATTTTAGCTTTGTTAGCTTTTTAGCTTTTTAGCTTTTTAGAAATCAAGCTCCTAATAAGCCAATGAAGCTAAAAAACTAAAAAGGTTACTCTGGCGCAATAGTTATATCAAATCCTCTTGGAGATCTTTTAAACTCTTCTTCAACTCTGTGAGGAATGGAGATTTTGTCTATAAAATCTCTTAAATTATTTTGAGCTAAACCCTGATGGGCTTTTTCTCTTCCTTTTAAAATTATTTCTATTTTAACTTTATTTCCTTTACTTAAAAATCCTTCCGCTTGCTTTTTTTTGAAATCCAAATCATGTCCGCCCGTTTTTAAGCCAAGCCTAATTCCCTTAAGCTCAACTTTTTTTTGCTTGGCGTTCGCCAAACGGTCTTGCTTAGCTTTAATGTATTGGAATTTTCCGTAATCCGTTATCTTGCAAACTGGCGGACGGGCGTTAGGGGAGACTTCTACCAAATCCAAATCTTTTGATCTGGCCAGTTCAAGAGCTTCGTAATTTGTCATTTCTCCCAAGCTTTTTCCGGAATCGTCTATCACAAACACGCGGGGAATCCTTATATTTTCATTGACCCTGAACCGCAAAACCTTTTTTTGCTTTTTTTTAAATTTAAATCTTCTTCTAATGGCTTTTCTAGCTTCGTTAGCTTGTTAGCTTCTTAGTCCTTTAGCTTTTTAGGAATTAGTTTCCCAAAAAGCCAGTGAAGCTAAAAGCTAAAAGCTAAAAAGCTTTATTTATTTTTTATTTAGTGGAGATGGCGGGAATCGAACCCACGTCCAAGACTGTCCCGATAAAACATTTTACAAACTTAGTTTATTTAAAATTTAGCTAAAAAATAAAAATAAACAAAAATTTTTCAGCTTATCCCTAGATTGTTTCGCACGCGATGTTTAAGGAAATACAGCGCGAGCTATCCTTATGATTGGCACCGGGGTCTATTTATAAGGAGTCAATAGTCCGATGGCTTAAGCTTAAATTAAGCTAAAGCATTAGCAAAGCTGGGAGCAAAAGCGTTAGCTATCGCTCGGCTTGCTTTTTGATATAAGTTTGCACTTAGTATCTTGATAATTTTTTAACGAGAAATTATCAATCTCGGTTTGCTTGTTTTAAAAGTTCAGCTTGTCAAAACCAAACACCCCCGAATTATAAATTTCCAATTTCTAATCAATATCCAATATCTAAATTTTCAATGACTAAATAAAATTTTAGTCATTTATCATTTTTTAATTAAGGTTTTTGTTGAGAATTGGTAATTGGAAATTAGTAATTCTTCAGACTTCTTTTTATTTTCCTTTGGCTTTCTCTCTTTTTTATATCTTCTCTCTTGTCATATTGCTTTTTGCCTTGAGCAACAGCAAATTGAAGCTTGATAAGCCTTTTCTTAGTATAAACTTGAATGGGCACTAATGTCAAGCCCCGAGACTGTTTTTTCCCAATAAGCGATTTTATTTCCGATTTTTTCAGAAGCAATTTACGCGAACGAGTCGGGTCGTAATTCTTAATTTCTCCCGCATGTTCGTAAGGGGGGATGTTTGCGTTGGTAAGATATGGCTCGTTTTTTTTAAGAGTCACAAAACTGCCCTTCAAGCTGATATGTCCGGTCTTGACGGATTTTACTTCCTGACCGCTTAAGACTATGCCGGCTTCATATTTATCCAAAAGCTTATAGTCAAAACGGGCTCTTCTGTTTTTTGCTAAGACGCTCATAGTTTTAGTGTATCAAAAAACGCGGATAAAATACATAGCGCC
>JAGYNK010000040.1 GCA_018400055.1 Candidatus Moraniibacteriota bacterium | reverse complement strand
CATTGACATAAATTTAAAAACCCAGATTATGACGATTTTTGAAGACGGAATATTGTTAGACGCTTTTCTCATTTCCAGTGGCAAGCGGGGAATGGATACGCCGAAAGGAACGCATAAAATTTACAACAAGACCCGCCGCGCTTGGTCTTCCAAATACGGTTTATATATGCCTTATTGGATGGCGATTACGCCGTCCGGATCGCATGGAATTCACGAGCTTCCGGAATGGCCGGGTGGATACAAGGAAGGGCAAAATCATCTCGGTACTCCGGTTTCGCACGGCTGTGTCCGCCTTGGAGTAGGCGCGGCAGAAAAAGTTTTCCGATGGGCGGATATTGGCACTTTGGTAATAGCTTATTAATAAATAGTAGTGAGTATCTAGTATTAAAATCTCCAGTATTAGTTATATTTTTAATTTAAGAAGCGAAGCTTCCAATGGAAGCTTCGCTTCTGGATTGACTAATGGTATTTGCTATTATGCAATACTTGGTAAAATACCAAAATATAATAGGAGGTTTTAACATGAAAAATGATAAATTGGAAGTGTTTTCAAGAAAGATTAGGACTTTCGGATATCATCTGGCAATCAGGTATTTTAAGAAAGAAATTGAAAATTGGATAAAGGAAAACGAGTTTAATATTATTTCACAATCATTAAGCACATGTTATGTGTCCGATGAAGGTAGTGTGTTGGTGACCGTGTTTGTACACTACCGAAACTAATCTAGTGGCGACCTACCGTAATAGCGGAGAGGTCGCTTTATTTTTTCTCTGATTTTTTGCATAATATATACATAATATGAAGAAATTTTCATTTGCACTATTGCTGATTTTATTATTTTCCGCCATCGGATTTTTTATTTGGCATAAAAATTATCAAGAAAACAAAGAAGAAAAAACCGTTATTTTTCCCGATTTGAAAAAAGAGACAATTGAAGCGCCAAATAATCAAGATTTACCGGATGAACCGGAAAATAAAAATGACGATGTAATTATTGAACAGGAAGAAAATTTTTTACCTAAAGGAAACGAGCAGGAAATTCCCGAAGAAATTTTCATAAAAGTGCCTTTTACTTCGCAAGCCCCTTTTGCCGTTTGGGATGAATATCATGAAGAGGCCTGCGAAGAAGCCTCTCTTATAATGGCTTATTATTATTTGCAAGATAAAGAGCTTAACGCTGATATGGCCGAGAAGGAAATTCAGAATTTGATCGCGTTTCAAATTAAAGAGTACGGAGATCACAAAGACAGCAGCGTGAAAGAAATTGTAAAAATGGCCGAAGATTTTTACGGAATGGAAAATCTGGAAATAATTTATGATTTTGAAAAAGACAGAATTAAAAAAGAATTGGCGAAAGAAAATCCGATTATTATTCCGGCCGCCGGTCGGCTTTTAAAAAATCCTTATTTTACTCCGCCGGGTCCGCTTTATCATAATCTGGTTTTAATCGGTTACAATGGCGATGAAATTATTGCCAACGATCCGGGAACAAAAAGGGGAGAAAGCTATCGCTATGATCTGGATATTTTATACAACGCCATCCATGATTTTACGGGCGACAAAAATTTAATTGAGCAGGGTCGGAAAACTATGATTGTTGTGAAAAAATAAATTTTTGTGATAAAATAAAAACAAGATCATTTGAAATACGAAACTCTCTTACTGTCATTCCCGCGAAGGCGGGAATCCAGAATAAAACCGACAGTTTCAGAAAATACTCTAGATTCCCGCCTTCACGAGAATGACATGGAAATAAAAAATAAAAATTAGAATGGAGGTGTATTCAATATGAAAAATATGAAAGGTATGGCCAATGGTTTGTTTTGGCTGTCTGTGATAGCGTTAGTTTTAGCGGCAGTTGTTTCTCTTTTTCAGGTTGACCTTTGGTTGGCCGGA
>JAGYNK010000039.1 GCA_018400055.1 Candidatus Moraniibacteriota bacterium | reverse complement strand
TTTTTTTCATTTTATATCCGTCTTTTTCGTCTTTGATTTCGTAGCCTTTTTTCTTAATTAGCTCTCGCAAGTCGTCGGATTTTTGAAAATCTTTTTGCTGGCGAGCTTGCTCTCTTTCTTGCGCCAGATTTTTAATTTCGGTGGGAATTTCAGCTCGCTTTTCTTTGATAGTCAGTCCAAGAACCTTGTTCATTTTGTTCCATAAAATCAGAATATTTTCGGCGGTTTTTTTATCCAGCTTTTTTTGAAAAATAAGTTTGTTGGTTTCCGTGATTAAATTATATAAAACGCTTAGTGCCAAAGGAGTGTTTAAGTCATCATTCATGGCGGATTCAAATTCTTTTTGGTATTTATTGTTTAGAGACGCGATTAATCGCGTCTCTACTGCGGTTTTGTTTAATTTCTGATTTTTTTTATCCGCCTTGGACGGAAATTCATGAATAAATTCAGTAATTCTTTTTAAATTCTGCTTAGCTTGTTTTATGGAATCCCAAGTAAAATTCAAAGGGGAGCGATAGTGGGACGATAATAGTAGCAGTCGCAGTTCCATAGCGCTGAATCCTTTTTTCTTAACATCTTCCAAAATGTAAAAATTTCCCTTAGACTTGCTCATTTTTTCTCCGTCCACCAAAAGGTGGCGGGTGTGTGTCCAATAATTAACGAATTTTTTTCCGGTGAAACCTTCCGATTGGGCTATTTCCGCTTCGTGGTGGGGAAAAATATTATCTTCTCCTCCGGTGTGAATGTCAAAAGTTTCTCCCAGATATTCCAAACTCATGGCGGAGCATTCAATATGCCAGCCGGGATAGCCGGTTGACCAAGGAGATTTCCATTTCATAAGGTGATCAGCGGGCGCTTTCAGCCATAAGGCGAAATCCCAAGGATTTTTTTTGTCCGGATGTTTTTCCAGCCGGGCGCCGCTTTTTAAATTTTCCAAAGTATTGCCGGAAAGTTTTCCGTAGTTGGAAAATTTGGCGACATCGAAAAAAACATGGCCGTTTTTTTCGTAAGCGTATTTTTTCTCCATTAAACCGCTTATTATTTTTATCATTTGATCAATGTGGGCGGTGGCTTTGGGAAAATAATGCGCCGGTAAAATATTCATTTCTTTTTCCGTGTCTTTGAAATAATTTTCGTAGAATTGAGCGATTTCTTGCGGACTCTTTTTTTCTTTCAGCGCTTTTTTAAGAATTTTATCCTCGCCACTGTCGGCCTGGGCGATATCGTCTTCGGTTAAATGTCCCACATCGGTGATATTTTTTATGGCGCGTACTTCATAACCCAGATATTCCAAGTGGCGTCGCAAAATATCCGCTGTCATATAGGAGCGGATGTTGCCGATGTGAATATGGTTGTAAACCGTCGGACCGCAGGTGTACATACCGGCTTTGCCGGCGTGCAACGGCTTAAAAATTTCTTTGGATTTTGTGAGAGTGTTGTATAACTTTAACATTAGGCTTATTATATAGCTAAAAGATCAAATTGACAAAGTTTTTGTCCGTAATTAAATTGGAATAAATGAAGAAAATCATTTTGTTTTTAATAAAATTTTATCAGAAAACTTTATCTTTGGATCAGGGGTTTCTAAGTTTTATTTATTCTGAAAGATTTTGCCGCTTTCATCCTACTTGTTCGCAATATACCTATGAAGCCATTGAAAGATTTGGAATTATTAAGGGTGGTTGGCTGGGATTAAAAAGAATAATACGCTGTCATCCTTGGAATGAGGGAGGTTATGATCCGGTTCCGAGGAAAAAATAATATCGTTTTTTAATTTTCTCTTTTCCCGTTTCGGGTTATATAGTTAAGCGCAGTTTATTTTTATGTCATTCCGGAAAATTTCGAAATGAATGTCCCGATGTAAAATCGGGATAAATTCCGAAATTTATCCTAAATTATAGGGTTATTAAAATCTTACGCGTGAGATAATTGAAAGCATAAATTCCCGTTCCCTGATCATGTCTAGGATAATTTTTGCGGGAATGACAAATAGAGCAAATGGTAAAAAATATGAGTAATATTAGTGATTTTTATAAATAAAATTATGAGAATTGGAATTGACGCTCGTTTTTACGGTTCAGTGGGAAAGGGGTTGGGGCGTTATACGCAAAAATTAATAGAAAATTTGGAAAAGATTTCCGCTGGAGACGCTTTGTCTGATGGTGGTCGGAAGTCGGGTTTTAACCGGAATAAAAATATAGAATATTTTATTTTTTTGCGCAAAGAAAATTTTAATGAATATCAGCCGAAGAATAAAAATTTTAAAAAGGTATTGGCAGATTATCGCTGGTATACTTTTTCGGAGCAGATTAATATGCCTAGGATTTTAGGCAAGTATAATCTTGATCTGGCGCATTTTCCCCATTTCAATGTTCCTCTTTTATATCGCGG
>JAGYNK010000038.1 GCA_018400055.1 Candidatus Moraniibacteriota bacterium | reverse complement strand
TAATAGACAATTTTGGTTTTGGGTTGGTGAGAATCACCAACAAATGGAATGTAGCTAAATAGCTCTGATAAATCTGACTTTGCAGATGGAAATAAAAAACAATAAGCTATCAGTGCTACTCCTACAGTAATTAATATCACCCAATATTTTATTTTCCAAAGCGCTCCGAAAATTGTTTTTCCGAGAGAGCTTATGGTGTTAGTAGAATTTTTATTTTGAACATTTCTTTTTTTGGTCCATGTCCAGAAAAAAAGAAGTGCAGACAGTAATATTAAAATAATGTCTATTACTATTATAGCATTCATTTTTTTCTTACCTCGAACAATTCTTTTATGAGGGGAATTAAGGTTTTCATATCCTTAATTTCAAGTTTGTTCGTATGTTTGGTTGATTGTTTTTCCCAAAGCTGTATAGCATCCAGAATTTGTTCTTCACTTAGATTTGGAAAATCTTTTTTTAAATCCCTGGCTCTTTCTAGTATATATTTAAATTGAATTTCCTTTTGTTTTTTTATGTAATTCTCTTTTTGTTGAGAATCTCTTGCTTCCGTTAAATTATCGGAAGGATCAATGGTGTCAATCTTAGCCTTAAGTGTTTCTACTCCATAGGAATGCTCGGAATAAGTAATTTCCTTACCCCAAAGTTTCCTTTTGTTAGTTTTAATATGTCCGGTTTTTTTTCCATTTTCTTCGATTTCTTCAGCTTCTTCGGGAATAATGGAATGCCCGGCCAATCTATTCCAAAGTTCTTTTGAGGCAATATGAACTTTAGCTATACAATCTTCAGCATCAATACCTGCCAATCTACAGCGAATTATATTCTCTATTTCGCTGTCCATGGCCGTATCGATGTCTCTCTCGCTGTATTCTACAAATCTGTAGAGAGTAGTACTTGAAGGACGATATTGTACCGTGCCTTTGACACTAATGCTTCCATTTTTAACCGGATACTCTCTTTTTTCAATAACTTTTGTGAATACACTTCTAGGAACAACTTTCACAGTCCACCATGGTAATTTTATATGTAATCCTTCTTTATAGGGTTTACGTATAGGTACCGAGAAGTTGTCTTTGTCTGGGCTTCTTTTAATTCTCCCAGAAAAAATACTAGAAGGAAGACCCAGGTGAATATCTGGGATTTTAAAGATTATGCTGTAAGCCATGGCTATCCAGAAAATTACTAAACAGATTATCGTAAAAATGATAGTTTTACCGTCTCCTTTAAAAAAACTAATGATTAAAATTATCGCAGAAATTATTGCACAGTTTATAATAATGCGCGATATGATTTCTAGTCTTTTTTTTTCTTTTTCACCTTGTTTTTCTTCTTTTTTCCATGCCTTTTTTATCTCATTTAATAAAGTCTCAATATTCATTCTATCTTCCTCCTTGCTATTTTTAGAATAAGTATATTTTTAAATTTTCAAAGATCAAAGGCTTTTTAGCCTTGATATTAAACAATTTAATATCATATTACCTTAGCATATTTTAAGGCGAAAGTCAATAGTTGACAAAAAAATATAATTTGTTAGGATGAAGCTGGAGCAAGAACAGAATTCGGTTGGAGTTCGCGGGAGCGAACTTTTTTAATAAGAGTCTTTACTAAACTAATTACCAATTTTTTACAAATATACCAATTACGAATAGAAAAGATCAGTATATTAGTATTTAATTAGTAATTCGTAAATTTTAATTTTATGCCAAGAAAAAAGAAAACGAGCGATGAGCAAGCTGCCGAAGAAAAAATGAGAGAGTTTGGTAGCGCTATTATGCAAATAGCGGAAGAAAAAGGAATACCCAAGGACAAAGTCATTGAAACAGTGGAAATGGCTCTGGCGGCGGCTTATAAAAAAGATTATGGGAAAAAAAGCCAACACATTCGAGCGGAATTTGACGAGGTTACCGGAAGCGCCAAATTTTATTTAGTAAAAGAAGTGGTAGATGAAACTACGCGGGAATTTGTTGAAGAGGAAGATGAACAAGAAGTAAGTAGCGAGAAGAAAGAATTAGGCGGAGAGGAAAAGAAGAGGGAAGAGAAAGAAGAATATGACAATAAAGCTGAAGACGATGATGAAAAATTGCCGCGCTTTAATCCGGAACGGGATATTATTTTGGAAGATGCCAAGAAAGCGAAAAAAGGCGCCAAAGTGGGCGATGTGATAGAGACTAAGTTGGCACCCAAAAGCGATTTTGGGCGAATAGCGGCGCAAACAGCCAAGCAGGTTATTATTCAAAGAATCAGAGAGGCGGAAAGAGACGCTATGTTCAAAGAATACAAAGAAAAAGAAGGCGAGGTGATAGGCGGAACCGTTCAAAGGATTGAAGGCCGTAATGTCTTTATTGATTTGGGAAAATCAACCGGAGTTTTATTTCCTTCGGAGCAAGTGGAGGGAGAAAATTATTCCATAGGCAAGAGGCTCAAGGCCTATATATTGAAAGTGGAAGCTGATCCCAAGGGTCCGGGTATAGTGCTGAGCCGCGCGCATGCGGAGATGGTAAAAAAGCTATTTGAATTGGAAGTTCCTGAAATTTTTTCCGGAACAGTGGAAATAAAGGCTATTGCCAGAGAAGCGGGAGCCAGGACCAAGATAGCGGTGGCTTCCAAAGAAGATGGTATAGATCCGATCGGATCATGCGTAGGTCAAAAAGGAACCCGAGTGCAAGCCATTATTGATGAGCTGGGAGGAGAAAAGATTGACATTATTGAATGGAATAATGAAATAGAGAAATTTATAAGCGCTTCTCTTAGTCCGGCTAAAGCCATTGCCATTAACTTGACAGAGGACGAGAAAAAGGCCACTGTGAAAATGCCCGAAGATCAGCTTTCTTTGGCTATTGGCAAAAGAGGGCAGAATGTAAGATTGGCGGCAAAGCTTACCGGATGGAAAATTGATGTTGTCGGAGTGGAAGAAGAAGGCAAAAAAGAAGGCGAGCAAAAGGAAGAAGAAATTGAAGAAAAAAGCACTGAAAAAGCTGACAATAAAAAAGAAGAAAAAACAGAAAAGACACCAACAGAAGAAGATAAAAAAGATAAGAAAATTAAGAAAGAAGATAAAACGGAAAAAGCGGAAAAATAATAAGGATATAAATTCACTAATCATCACGAATTCATTCACTAATCATCACGAATAATTTAAAATTATTGGAGATTATTCGAGAAAAATTAGTGTGGATTTGGGAATTAAATCATTATGAATCTTTGGCATGACATTCCAACGGGAGATGAAGCTCCTGAAAAAATCAATGTGATTATTGAAAATCCCAAGGGATCAAAAAACAAATATGAAATAGATAAAAAAACGGGAATTATCAAATTAGACAGAGCGATGAAAACTTCCCAGGATTTTCCTTTTGATTACGGTTTTGTTCCCCAAACCCTTTGGGAGGATAACGACCCTTTGGATGTGATTGTTATTTCCACCTATCCCTTGTCGCCCGGAATTTTACTGGAAGCTCGTCCTGTCGGAGTGATGAGGATGATTGATTGCGGAGAAGGGGATGATAAAATAATTTCTGTTCCGGAGAGCGATCCGCGCTGGGATAACATAAAAGACATAAAGGATATTAACACGCATATGCTTAAGGAATTTAAGCACTTTTTTGAAACCTATAAAACCATTGAAGATAAAAAAGTGGTGATTAACGGTTTTCAAGGAAGGAAGGCGGCTTTGAAATCCGTGGAAAAAGGTATAAGGCTTTACAAGAAAAAATACGGAAAAAATAAAAGTATAATAAATCACTAATCAATACGCATTATATCGCGAATAATCGCGAATAGCTTAGAATAGGTTCGGAGAATTATCGTGAATTTGCGAATTACTTTGAATTATAAAATATCAATTTTCTCGTTGTTATCGCGCTTGTCTGTCTTTGAAGGAAGGAATGGAGTGAAAAGGAATGACGAAGCCTGCTGGCAATCCCGTTATACTGACGCTGATGATGCTAACTCTGGGATTGCCGCGCTTCGCTACATTTCATTTCGCTTCGCTCGCAATGACGATAAAATACAGCCTGTCATTGCGCTTGTCCACCTTGGGCGGAAGGAATGGAGTGAAACAGAATGAC
>JAGYNK010000037.1 GCA_018400055.1 Candidatus Moraniibacteriota bacterium | reverse complement strand
TGACTTACGCCGGAAACTTAGAAAATTTAAGAGAGATAGAAAATGATCCGCGCTATAAATTTATCAAAGGAGATATTACCGATGAAAAATTGGTTAATGAATTAGTGAAGGAAGTTGACATCATTATTCATTTTGCCGCCGAGTCACACGTGGATCGTTCTATTTTAAACAGTGGGGATTTCATAAGAACCAACATCAACGGAACACATGTTCTTTTAGAGGCGGCGAGAAACGCCGGAGGAAAAAGATTCCATCATATTTCCACCGATGAAGTTTTTGGATCACTTAATCCGGAGGATCCGGCTTTTAATGAAATGACATCTTATGATCCTCGCAGTCCCTACAGCGCTTCCAAAGCGTCTTCAGATCATTTGGCGCGAGCTTATTTTCATACTTATAATTTACCTGTTACCATTTCAAATTGCTCAAATAATTACGGACCTTATCAATTTCCGGAAAAATTAATCCCGCTTTTTGTGACCAATTTAATAGAAGGCAAAAAAATTCCGGTTTATGGAGACGGAAAAAATGTTCGCGATTGGTTGCATGTGGAAGATCATTGCCGAGCTATTGATATGATAATTCAAAACGGAAAAGCGGGAGAAACTTATTGCATTGGCGGCAACAGCGAGAAAACCAATCTGGAAATTACGCGCGAAATTTTGAAAATTATGGATAAAGGAGAAAGTGAAATTGAATATGTAAAAGACAGATTGGGGCATGACAGACGCTACGCCATTGATTTTTCTAAAATAAAAAAAGAATTGGGATGGGAGCCACAGATTTCATTTGAAGAAGGAATGAAAAAAACCGTGGAGTGGTATAAGGATAATGAAGAGTGGTGGAAAAAGCTTAAGTCCAGTAAATAGTAACTCGTGATTATTTTGAATTCCAAAACTTTCTCTATGTCATTCCCGACTTGATCGGGAATCTAGAGTGAAATCGCTAGCTTCAGTAATCAATCTGGATTCCCGCCTTCGCGGGAATGACATATATGAGAAGTGAGTAAGATACAAATAAAACATTTTATAATTCAATTTAATTAGCAAAATATTATGCAAAAAGTTTTAATAATTGGCTCCAAAGGAATGTTAGGGCAGGAATTAGTTAGGGTTTTTTCCGCCCAGGGCGGATCCGCCTCGGGCGGAGGTCAAGATAAAAATTATAAAGTTACCGGATGGGACAGAAATAAAATTGACATTACCGACAAAGGAAAAGCCAGAAAGAAAATTTTAGAATTAGGGCCGGATATTATAATTAACGCGGCAGCGTATAACGCGGTGGATAAATGCGAGGAAGACAAAAAAGAATATGCGCTGGCCAAAAAAATAAACGGCCTGGCGCCGGGATATTTGGCGGAGATTGCGAAAGAGATTGCGTCTGTAAAAATTCCCCCCGGTCCCACTTTTAAAAAGGGGAAGGATAAATTAGAAGGTGCGGTATTTGTCCATTATTCCACGGATTATGTTTTCGGCGGAGAGATGCCGGAAATTCCGGTGCAGGAAAGTTGTAATCATATTTGCCATGAATGTCCTATGCGGCATGGGTTTACCGCAGAAATTGGTTTTAAAGAAAATGCCGAACCTAGCCCGATTAGTCACTATGGAAAAAGCAAATTGTTAGGTGAAAAAGAAGTTCAGAAACACGGAGATAAATATTATATAATCCGACTA
>JAGYNK010000036.1 GCA_018400055.1 Candidatus Moraniibacteriota bacterium | reverse complement strand
TTATTTCTTCATCGCCCAACCAAACACCTCTTCTATCGCCCTTACCACCAGCTCAAAGACCGAATCGGCCTTCTTGCCCGTATATGTTCCGAAATAATCCGAAGCGATTTCACTTCCCCACTTGTCTCTTGCTTTAATTCTGTAAACATAGGCCGTGGCCGGACTAAGATCGGACAAAATGGCGCTATGGTCAAAACCGTATTCGCTTCTTTCAAAAGTTCTGGGATTTTGTCCGCCACTTTCCGCATATTCAATTTCCGAAGTTGCCAACTTATTGGTTTTCCATACAATCATTATTTTTTGTTCCTCTCCGTCTTTGGAAGAAACCGTTTCGCTTCTAGCGTCATAAATTTCCAAGGGTATATTTTCAGAACTGCCACTCAAGAAGATGGCATCCCCTCCAAACTTAACCTGGCTGATTTTGTAATTCTCACTCGTCATAGCTATCTCCTCTAATTCTTCTTCCGGCTCGCTCTCTTCTTCGTCTTCCGCGTCTTCTGATTTATCCTCGCTGTCACTGATCCCCTCGGACTCATTGTTTTCAAAATTTTTACCCTCCGTTTCCGATTCGGTTGACGATGTTCCCAAACGAAAATCTTTGTTCGAAAAAAACCAGCCCGCCGCTAAAATTAAACCGGCTAAAACTATCGCTATTATTAAAAAATTTATTACTTTCTTTCTGATGGTTTTTTATTTGAAATTTCCGAGCAAAATCAATCTCTGCTGCGAAAAATCGGCTTTAAATTTTTAGATTATTTTATTATTATTTTAACGTCAAAACCCTCTTGCTTAAACTTATTCAAGCAGAAAAATTTAACCGCGTATTTCAATTAAATTATACCTCTTTTTAGTTATTCCGACAACCCGTTAAAAAACCATTTTTATCCCTTAAAAAATGTAGCAAATTTTCCCTTTAAAAAAAGCAAAGCTCCGAAAAATTTCGGGGCTTTTACCTTTTTAAATTGGATCAAAAAAATCAATCTTTTCAATTTATCTTCTGGTATTATAAAAACACTGAAAAAAATCCGGTCGCAGGCAATTTTAATCCAGCAATTTTTTATAATTATCCGCCCAATAAAGAACCCTCTCGCCGTACCAATCATACTTGCTGGAAGTGGTGCCGGACAAATACAACTTGGCCGCGTCTTTTTCCGCTGATCTTTTATGTTTTGTCACTCCCGGCACCTTGGCCAATTTTAAAGCCATCGCCGCAACTCCATCAGTTAAATTCCAAGGATCGGGAGGATCATGTCCGGTAACGGAAGCAATTGCATTTTCATAGGCCTCCCATGTGTCCGGCATAAATTGCGCTACGCCCATAGCCCCGCCTGTTCCGCTGTACCCGGAAGGAGGACAGGAAACTTTCATTTTTTTGTAATTATAATCCAAGTCTTCGCAGATATCTTTGAATATTTTTTTACGATAACTGCTCATCCGGCTAGCTTTGTAATCACAACCTCCCGTATAGCGTCCCAAGTCTGACTCCACCACTAACATCCCCATTAAAAAATTTTTCCGCACTCCGGTAGTCCGACTGGCAAATTCAGCCGCATCCTCAATATCATCCGCATCGTAATTTTTTCCAAGCAATTTGGAAAGATTACTTTTTAATTTTGAAATTTCGGATTGCAGTTGCTGAATCGTGGCTTCTTTTTCATTTATCTCCGATTGGGTTTGGGCTTTGTCTGAAAAAAGAGCTTGTTGCTGATTATTTTTTACGCTCAAAAGCTGTTGCTGATCGTTTTTTATTTCGTTTAATTCTTCTTTTTCTTCAGAAATTTCTCTCTTGGATTCCTTTATTTCTCTGATTAAAACCACCATCCTTTCCTGCAGATTATTCAAACAATCTATGCCTCCCAACATCTGAGAAAAATTTTTCTCACCCAGAAATATGCCAATGGGAGAATCTTTCTTGCTATAATACGTCTTCCTAAGCAATTGACCCAATAACTCTTTTTGAGTTTCATTCTTCTTGTTTAAAAAATCCAGTTCATTTTCTTTTCTGACAATTGTTTCTCCCGTTTCATCAATTAATTTTTCCGTTTTATTTATCTCCTTCTGCGTGTAATAAATAAAGTTTTGGATTTGTCCCAACTCTTGTTTATCTTCCTCTATTTCTTCTTCTGTCTCTTCTATCTCTTCTTCCACTTCCTCTATTTCTTCTTCTGTCTCTTCTATCTCTTCTTCATCAGCTTCCTCTTCTGAATTTTCAGAATCAGCATCAACGGAAGCGTCGCTGGATTCTTGAGCCAACGCCGGAAAAATCCTGAAACTTCCTCCCTGCATAAAAGCAAAAACGGTCAGTAACAAAAATACTGCCATAAAAATTAATATTGATTTTCTTTCCGTTTTTTCCATAACTGATTTAAATTAAACACTTATGATAACTCTCCTAAAGCCAATGCTTGCCTAAAATGTCATCCGGAACTTTTAGTTATGTCATCCTGAACTTGCCTGCCTGTCCGGTAGACAGGTTTCAGGATCTCTGACTGATTTTGTTTTAGCCGAGAGGCTAAAATAAATTCAGCCTGACAAAATGTTGAATAAGCTCTCATTAAAATAATTTTACCATTTTTATAAATCTAGAGCAAAAATAACCAAACTTATTGTAAGTTCCTGCCATAAACGCAAAGATTACTCTATTTAATGTAAATTACGAAACATAATAAATATGTCATTCTGAACGAAACATAGCGGAGCGAAGAATCCCGAACAAATAGCACTAATGCCTTAAATAACGGGATTGCCTGCCTGCCGGCCTGTCCGCCGAAGAAGCAGGCAAGGCAGGCTTC
>JAGYNK010000035.1 GCA_018400055.1 Candidatus Moraniibacteriota bacterium | reverse complement strand
TTATTATTTAAAAGCGGCAAACTTAAAATTAGGTATTTTAATTTATTTCACAAAAGAGGGTGTTCGTTTCAAGAGAATTGTAAATTTAGAAAATTAGTATATTAGTAAGTAATTAGTAATTCGTAAAGAAAAACATGCGTTACTCATATAATTGGCTTAAGGAATTGTCGGGAACTAAATTGACTTCGGAAAAATTGGCGGATCTTTTGACAAGGCGCTCTTTTGAAGTGGAAGAAATTAAGAAAACAGGAGAAGATTTAGAAAGGGTTGTCGTGGGAGAAATATTGGAAATAAAAAAACATCCTAACGCGGACAAGTTGCAAATGGCAAAAGTTGATACGGGTGGCAAAAAAATAAATATTGTTTGCGGAGCTTCTAATATAGAAGTGGGGCAAAAAGTGCCGGTAGCGTTAGTGGGCGCTAAGCTTCCTGCGGGGTTGGAAATAAAAGAAACGGAAATCAGAGGAATAAAATCTCAAGGCATGCTTTGCGCGGAAGATGAGTTGGGATTAGGTAAGGATCATAACGGAATTTTGATATTGGATAAAAAAAGAAAAGCGGGAACTGGTTTGGCAAAGGCTTTGAAATCGGAAGACACAATATTGGATTTGGATATTTTGTCCAATCGCGGACATGACGCTTTAAGCCATATGGGAATAGCTCGGGAAATTTGCGCTTTGGAAAACAGGAACTGTGAATTATTGCGAATGAATAAGCAAGCAGACAAGAGTGTGAATGGAAATTTAATAGATATAGAAGTTGAGGATGGAAAATTGTGTCCGCGTTATATCGGAGCGGTGATAAAAGATATAAAAATTAAAGAATCGCCTGATTGGATTAAATCGCGTTTAATGACTTGTGGAATTAGCCCGATTAATAATGTAGTGGATGCGACTAATTATGTGATGCTGGAAGTGGGTCAGCCGATGCACGCTTTTGATTTTAATAAAACTAAAAAGATAGTTGTACGAAGGGCCAAAGAAGACGAAAAGATAAAATTATTGGATGAAAGCGTAGCGGAATTGTCAGCTGATGATTTAGTGATTGCGAATGAAAATAAGGCATTGGCTGTGGCGGGAGTTATGGGAGGATTGGAATCCGGAATTACTTCAAAAACAAAAGATATTTTTTTGGAAGCGGCTAATTTTAACGCCGTGTCTGTTAGAAAAACCAGAATGAGATTGGGAATTAATACCGAATCAGTTTATCGTTTTGAAAGGGAAATAGATCCCAATTTAGCTGAAAAAGCTATGGCGCGGGCGATTGAAATAATTTCCGAAACAGCTGGCGGGGAAACGGTGTTTCTTAAGGATGTTTACCCGAGCAAAGTTTTGCCATGGAAAATAAAGCTGGATTTGGATTATGCAGATAGATTATTAGGTGAGAAAATACCGACCAATAAAATTGTGGGAATTTTAGAATCGCTGGGGTTAAAAATTAAACTCTCTCTTAAAAAGGGGGAGAAGGTTGCGACAGTGGAAGTTCCTACATTTAGAATTGACTTGAGGACCCAGGAGGATTTAATTGAGGAAGTCGGTCGCATTTACGGGTATGAGAAAATCAAACCGCAAGCTCCAATTATTCCAATTGAACCGGCTGAAATAAATGAATCAAGAATATTTGAAAGAAAAGTTAAGGATATATTGGCTGGCAGTGGATTTTCAGAAATTTATAATTATTCTTTTTACAGCTATAAAGATACTGAGGCGGCGGATTTAGCGGAGGCAAAACATTTGGAATTGGAAAATCCCATGAATCCCGAGCAGGCTTTAATGAGAAGAAGTTTAATACCCAATTTATTAAAAAGCATTGAAAATAATTTAAAAAATCATAAGGAATTAAATCTTTTTGAAATCGGACGGGTGTATATTCCGGGAGGCGAAGTTTTACCGGAAGAGAAAAAAATGCTCGTCGGTGCGATAGTTTTGGAAAAAGACAAAGGGGCCGATAGTTTTTATGTGACAAAGGGATATGTGGATAATTTACTATCGCGGTTGGAAATCACGGATCAATATTATGATAATTTTGAGGCTGTTTCAAAAGAAAATTTTAATTTGCTTTGGCACAAAACTCGCAGCGCGGAAATTAAGTCGGAAAGAGGAGGAGAAAATTTGGGACGGATGGGGGAAATCAGCCCTACTATTTTAACCAGTTTCAATATCCGCAAGCGAGTGGCTATGTTTGAATTTGATTTGGAAAAACTTGGAGAAATTTCAGATTCAGAAAGGGAATACGCGCCCATAAGCAAATATCCGGAAGTTACGAGAGATGTTTCAATGTTGGCTGGTGAAGAAATCAGAGTAGCGGAGGTTTTAAGTGAAATTCAGGCGGCGGGAGGAGATTTAATCGTGGACGTTGATTTATTTGACATTTTTGAAAATAGCCAAGATAATATGAAAAGCTTGGCTTTTCATATCGTCTTCGGATCGGACGAGCGGACGTTGGAAAATAAGGAAATAGACAGGTTGATGAATAAAATTGTTGCCAGTCTGGAGGAAAATTTGAAAGTAAGAATTAGAAAATAAATTTATTATGCAATTACTTAAAAAGCTCTTTGGCTCCAATGAGAGGGAGATTAAAAAATTTCAGCCGATTGTGGATAAAATAAACTCTTTGGAAAAAGAGATATCCAAGATCTCAGACGAAAGATTAAAAGGTAAAACGGAATACTTCAGAGAGCGCTTAAAAAAGGGGGAAACTTTGGACGATATTTTACCCGAAGCTTTTGCAGTGGTGCGAGAAGCGGCCAAAAGAATTATCGGAGAAAGGCATTATGATGTCCAGTTAATAGGAGGGTTGGTTTTACATCAGGGAAAAATTGCTGAAATGAAAACCGGTGAGGGAAAAACGCTTACTTCCACTTTGCCGATTTATTTGAATGCTTTGGAAGGCAAGGGAGCGCATATAATAACAGTCAATGATTATTTAGCTAAAAGAGACTGCAACTGGATGGGGTCAATTTTTCATTTTTTAGGATTAAGCACTACTTGTATTTTGCATGATACGTCTTATCAATACGAACCTAAAATTGTAGACGAGAATGAGGTGAGCGTAGAGGAGGAAAATCTTATGCCCATAAGCCGTCGTGAGGCTTACGGAGCGGATGTTACTTACGGAACCAATAATGAATTCGGATTTGATTATCTGAGAGACAATATGGCGCAAAGCTTGGAACAAATGGTTCAGCGGGAGCTGAATTTTGCCATAGTGGACGAAGTGGACTCCATATTAATTGACGAAGCGCGAACTCCTTTGATTATTTCCGCGCCGGATATGGAATCAACCAAGCTGTATCAGAAATTTTCCCAAATTGTTCCGCGATTAAAAGAAAGCGTTGATTATGAAATTGACGAAAAAATGAAAGCGGTGACTCTAACTGATAAAGGAATTTCCCTCGTGGAAAAAAT
The DNA here is from genome assembly GCA_018400055.1 of Candidatus Moraniibacteriota bacterium. Classification (GTDB taxonomy): domain Bacteria; phylum Patescibacteriota; class Minisyncoccia; order Moranbacterales; family UBA9337; genus M55B143. Next base: position 6,862 of record JAGYNK010000035.1, on the reverse strand, counting down.
TTTGGGAATGGGAAATATTTACGATCCGGAAAAAGTGAATTACGTGCATCATCTAGAACAGTCGCTTAAGGCTCACGCTCTTTTTAAACGCGAACGCGATTATATCGTCAAGGACGGGCAAGTGGTTATCGTGGATGATTTTACCGGAAGGCTTATGGAAGGTCGGAGATACAGTGAAGGATTGCATCAGGCTATAGAGGCTAAAGAAGGCGTGACCGTGCAAAAAGAATCCAGGACGTTGGCGACGATAACTTTCCAGAATTATTTCAGGATGTATGAAAAACTTTCCGGAATGACAGGAACGGCCATTACCAGCGCAGAGGAGTTTAATAAGGTTTATAAATTGGATGTTTTAGAAATTCCGACCAATGAAACGCTGATTAGGAAGGATTTGCCCGATATTATTTACAAAACCGAAGAAGGCAAATTCAGGGCCATTGCGAAAGCCATAAAAGAAATTAATCGGAAGGGACAGCCGGTTTTAATTGGAACCATTGCTATAGAAAAGTCGGAATATTTGAGCGCTTTATTGGAGCGGGAAGGTGTTAAGCATGAAGTTTTAAACGCCAAACACCATGAAAAAGAAGCGCTTATTATCGCTAATGCAGGAGAGGCTAAGGCGGTAACCATCGCTACCAATATGGCAGGTCGTGGAACGGATATAAAATTGGGAGAAGGAGTAAGGGAATTAGGAGGACTTTGTATAATCGGTACGGAAAGGCATGAAGCTCGGCGTATTGACAACCAGCTGAGAGGGCGTGCCGGAAGGCAAGGAGATCCCGGCATGTCACAATTTTATGTTTCTCTTGAAGACGAGCTAATGCGCCGATTCGGAGGAGATAAACTGAAAAATATGATGAATACTTTGGGTTTGCCGGAAGACCAGCCGATTCAAAATAAGATTATTTCTAAAACTATTGAAAGTTCCCAGTCTAAAATAGAAGGCTTTAATTTTGATATCAGGAAAAATATTTTGGAATATGATGATGTAATGAATAAGCAAAGAGAAGTTGTTTATAAGAAAAGGAAGGAAATTCTATCCAGTCAAAATGTAAAAAACATGGTTTTGGAACAAATTACGGAAGAGCTGGAAAAAATAGTTTCTGTTAGGTGTGGTGTCCAAGGATGTGAATGGGATACAGATAAAATTTTAACGGATGTGGAAAGTATGTTTTCTCTGGGTGAAAAGAACAAGAAACGGCTGAGAGAAATTTCCGGCGATAATTCAAAAGACGATTCGCAAAAGACAAGCGAGTTGGTAGAGTGTTTGGTTGGATTGGCTAAAGAAGCTTACAGCCAAAAAGAAAAAGAGATAGGGGAAGAAAATATGCGCCGAGTGGAAAAAATGATAATGTTGAGGACGATTGATATTATTTGGATGAATCATTTGGATGAAATTGATTATTTAAGGCAGGGAATAGGATTACGCGGTTATGGGCAGAGAGATCCTTTGGTTGAATATAAAAGAGAGGCTTATAATCTATTTTCTGGCATGATGGAAAATATCAGATCTACGGTGGTACATACTATTTTTAGGGTGGCTTATGTTTCACAAGAGAGAGAAAATCAGCCGATGGAAAATTCGGAACCGGAGAGTGAAAATAAATGGCAGTTAAAAGGGTCCAGTGGGCAAGTTGAGCAATTCGGGGCGGTCAAAAAAGCGCAGGCCAATTATCAGGAAGGCGAATCGGAAGCTGTTTCCCAAAAGCCGATTATTAATAAAAACAAGGTGGGGCGTAACGACCCTTGCCCATGCGGTTCAGGCAAGAAATATAAAAAGTGTTGCGGAAGATAATAAGAGTATTGTGTGGTATGTATGTATTATGTAGCAAGGGTGAAAAATCTCTTAATTTTTAACTTGTATTTATGTTTACTTTTGAAAAATCGGCTGGTGCCGTAGTGTTCAGGCGTGCCGGAGAAAAAATTTATTTTCTGTTACTGCATTACAAATCAGGTCATTGGGATTTTCCCAAGGGACATATTGAAAAAGGAGAAAGCGAAGAACAAACTTTGCGGAGAGAAGTTAAGGAAGAAACGGGGCTGGATGATTTAAAAATTTCACTTGATTTTAAGAAGCGTGTGCACTATGCTTATCAGGCGAGAGGGGAAGAGAGGACTAAAAGAAGAAAAGCGGGAATGAGTATTAATGTTTTTAAAAAAGTTGTTTATTATTTAGCCGAAACGAAAACGAGAGAAGTGAAAATTTCTTCGGAACATGTCGGATGTGAATGGCTGGAATACGACGAAGCCTTGAAGAAAATAACCTATAAAGGACCCAGAAAAGTTTTAAAATTAGTAAAAAAGTATTTGCAGAAAAGCGCAAGGTAATGGCGAAGGCAATAACAATAGATGTAGCGGCATGAAATATTAAATGCGAAATAATATAATATATTGTAACAAATTACCATTATTAGTAGAATGATAGTAAGTTGCAAAAAGTTTTTGGAATTTAATAAAATGTTTTATGCGAAAATATTACGATGCCACTGTAAAGTTTCACAAAAAATTTAAAATGAAAGGAACGAATAATGAAGATATGACCTTTCGGTTGAATTTATTGATTGAAGAATTAGGGGAGCTGGCTCAAGCTGTTACTAAAGGCAAATCTCGCGAAAATCTGATAGAGGAAAATATAGATTTATTGAATCTGATATTGGGTAATTTTGTAAGTCTGGGTATTTCTCCAGAGGAAATTGATGAAGCTTTCTGGAAAAAGCATAAAAAAATAATGAACAGAAAGAAAAAGAAGTTGAAAAATGGCAATTTTAGGGTTTTGGAATTCAGAAAATCAAAGTGAAGTGATTTGCAACAGATTACCATTATTAGTAGAATGGTAGTAAGTTGCAAGTTTTATATTAATATTTATATTAATAAAAGAGTGTCATATGGCGAACACAAATTCGCTTTCAAGAAAAGAAGTTGGTCAGCTTTTTTATAAGCTTTGTTTGGCTGTTACCAAAACTAAAAAAGTAGAGGAGGCAGCCGATTTCTTAAGGGATCTTCTTTCTTATCCGGAGGCGGAGATGATCGCTAAAAGATTAAAAATAGCCGAACTTTTACTGGAGGAAAACAGCTATGAAGATATTCGGCGCGAATTGAAGGTTGGATATGGAACCATTGCTCGGGTAAATGAGTGGCTTAGGGTTTCCGGCAACGGTTATCGCAAGACGGTTAAAAAGATTAAAAATAAAGAAATTAAAATTAAAAAAGAAGTGCCAACGGTTGAGTTAAATGTAATTAAGAAACGCTACCCGATGTATTATTGGCCGGAAGTTGTATTGAAGAATATTATAGAGGCTTCCAATAAAAGACAGAAAGAGAAGTTAAAAAGAGTAATAAGTCAAATGGAAAAGATGCAGAAAAAAACAGACTTGTATTGTAGATTAAAAAAATTGCTGTAATTTTTAAAAATTAAATTAATAAGCGAAAATAAATAATATGCAACAAATTACCATTATTAGTAGAATGGTAGTAAGTTGCAAAAAGTTTTTTTGGGTTTGGTATTCTTGCACGGTTTTTTAGAAAACAAGAAAGCTTAAAAATATTTTCGGGTGTCTGTTTTGATTGGATTTTATTTAAGTGATTATTTTCAGAGAGTGTTTTTTTGGTAAAATTATAAATTTTGAAAATATATGTTAATTCGTAAAATTGGAATAGATTTAGGAACGGCCAATACATTGGTTTTTATTCCGGGAAAAGGTGTGGTGATAAACGAGCCTTCAGTGGTGGCGGTTTCTCTTTCGGAAAATAAGGTTTTGGCGGTAGGCAATGAAGCTAAGGAAATGCTGGGGAGAACTCCGGATGCTATTACAGCCAGTCGTCCGCTTAAGGACGGAGTGATTGCGGATTATCGCATTACGGAAGCCATGCTGAAATATTTTATCAATAAGGCTAGCGGAAGAATAAGACTTGTCCGTCCGGAAGTTATGGTTTCCATACCAGCCGGAATAACTTCTACGGAGCAAAGGGCAGTTACGGATGCGGCGGTAAAAGCCGGAGCCAAGCAAGCTTATATTGTAAAGGAACCTCTCTTGGCGGCGATAGGAGCCGGTATACCGATTCATAATGCCCAAGGGAACGCTATTATAAATATCGGAGGAGGAACTTCGGAAATTGCGGTTATTTCTTTGGGAGGAATAGTTGCTTCCAACAGCGCCAGGGTAGGCGGGGACAAGTTTGATCAGGCTATTTCTGATTATATGAAAAGGAAGCACGGGTTGGCGATCGGAGAGAGAACAGCTGAGGAAATTAAAATAAAAATCGGGTCGGCCGTTGCTCAAGTAAAAGAGGAATATATGGAAATAAAAGGGCGTGATTTGACCGGGGGGTTGCCCAGAACGGTGAAAATTTCTTCCAATGAAATAACGGAAGCCTTGCAAGATGAATTAAGGGGGGTGATTAACGCCATAAAAAAAGTTTTGCAAGATACTCCTCCGGAGCTGGCGGCGGATATTATGGACAAAGGGATGATACTTTCCGGAGGCGGAGCCTTGCTTAAAAATTTAGACCAATTAATAGTTAAAACCATTAATGTTCCCTGTTATGTGGCGGATGATCCCTTGCTTTGCGTAGCTAAGGGAGCGGGCAAAATATTGGATAATTTGGATGTTTATAAGCAAGCGATAGCCATGTCTAAATAATTTTTTTATGTTGATTGGCATAGACGCTTCCCGCGCCTTCGTAAAAAATCGCACGGGCATTGAAGAATATTCTTATCAAGTAATAAGACACCTCGTGGACAAATTGGATGGACATGAGGTGGTTTTGTATATCTCTACGAATTACGAATTAAATACGAATATACGAATTACGAATATTGAGGAAGATATTAAAAATAAATTAAATCTACCGAAAAACTGGAAAGTTAAGATTATTAAGTGGCCGAGGTTTTGGACACAGATTGGTTTGTCGTTGGAAATGTTTTTTCATCCGGTGGAAGTTCTTTTTGTTCCGGCGCATACTGTTCCTATTATTCATCCTGATAAAACAATAGTAACCGTTCACGGATTGGAATATGAATTTTGTCCCGAAGCTTATTCATGGTGGGAAAAATTTTATATGCGACGAGTTATAAAAAATTCTTGCCGGTGGGCAAGCAAAATCATTGCGGTTTCAAGGAGCACTAAACGGGACTTGAAAAGATTATATAAAGTGCCGGAGGAAAAAATTGAAGTTATATACGAAGGATACGAAAAAGTATCAAATATCAAATATCAAATATCAAATATAAATTCCAAATTCCAAATTCCAAATTTCAAATTCTTGCTTTTTATTGGTCGGCTGGAGAAGAGAAAAAATATTATCGGCATTATTAAAGCGTTTGAAATTTTGAAGGAAAAATTTAATGTTCCGCATAAGTTAGTGTTGGTGGGAGGGAAAGGATATGGTTTTAAAAATGCAAAAATCAAAATGCAAAAATCAAAATATAGGAAGGATATAGTTTTAACGGGATTTGTGAGTGATGAAGAAAAATGGGAACTTTTAAAGGAGGCGGAGGTTTTCTTGTTTCCCACTTTTTACGAAGGTTTCGGGTTGCCGATTTTGGAAGCGCAGAGCGTGGGAACGCCGGTGGTGGCTAGTGATAATTCGTCCATACCGGAGATTTCTGCGAATTACTATGGAAAGCTACACAACAAGGCAGGCGAATTTTACGGTAATAAATATAAAAGAAAAGGCAAAATTAAAAGTTCTGTTTTATTGGTCAATTCACACAAGCCTCAGGAAATAACTGAAGCCACTTGGAGACTTATCAGCGATAAATATTTAAGAGAAGATGTGATAGAAAGAGGGTATGGAAATATAAAAAGATTTAACTGGAAAAAATGCGCGGAGGAAATTGCCGAGATTTTGCGAAAAAAAATATGATTTTCGCATTTTTTATTTAATGGTTAATTTTATGGAAGCGAAAGCGCAGCGGGGCTTGAGTTTTATTCAAAAATAAATTCTTTATTAAAGAAGTCCTTTTGAAATTTTTTTGTAATGTTCGGCTTGACAAATTAGTCTTTTTCTTATATACTACTTTGAACGCTAATTTTGGCGTAAAATTGTACATAAAATTAAAATGAGGAGGATATAATGATATATTGTCTTTTAGCAGCCACCAGTTTGTCGGATGTAGATGATTTCATTAAAAATTTGGAAAGCAAGGGTCACGAGGTAAAAGTGCGTGTTCCCTTGGACACTCTTGCGCCAGATGTAATAATTATTGTTTCAACCACTTGGTTTTGCTGGCGTTGTGGAAGCGAAACATCTGCCAAGCAAATGCTTGAAACAATGAAAATGCTAGAAGCAAGGGGACACAAGGTCTTGCTGTCGACTTTGGAGCATTGTGGGGGATATGACATTTTTGAAAAATATCGTGCAGAACTTGAGGGATATGACTACTTTAAATGGTAATGCACAGAGTTTGCTAGTTCTCATCAAAACTAGCTTTTTCTTTTCCAAAAAAAATTTCAAAAGGGCTTAATGAAAAATGAATAAATATTTTTGAACAAAATTATGTTTAATGTTTAAGAATAGGCGAAGTCCTGAGCCAAGAAGCAAGCTAGATATACCCTATTAAATAAACTGAACGAAGCGATAACGGAGTGAGAGCGCAAAGAGGAAAGGTTTTACTTAGAAGAACTTGAAAAATACACTGTTAATTGAATTAGAATCAACTAAAACAGTAGTAGATAATTGTTAAGCAGAACTATAGAGTATAAAGAAATAATTTTCAAAATTTACCTTAATTAAAGTGCTCTTTTTGATTTTTTTGTGATAGGTATTGATATTTTTTTATAATAATGCTACTATATATTGTTACGTAGTTTTGGGTAAAGTTCAATTTCTGAACCAGTTAATGTTTAATTATTAGCTTAAA
>JAGYNK010000034.1 GCA_018400055.1 Candidatus Moraniibacteriota bacterium | reverse complement strand
TGCCCGGGCAGGATTCGAACCTGCGCGTGCATGGACCAAAACCATGTGCCTTACCGCTTGGCTACCGGGCAATTATTTTAAATATTTTTTTAATTTTCCTGTGTGTATAAAGCATATTTTTTTCACCTCCACCTCCTCGGTGGATGCGCCGAGGAGGCGCATTACCGCTTGGCTACCGGGCAATTTATTTCACTAATTTCCCCCCCATCATTTTCATAGCCTCGGACAATAGGAGATCTCCCTGTATCCCATTTTTACCTTCTTCTTTTTTATCTTTTCTTTCTATTTTAATTCCGGCTTCTTCCTCAGTAATTATTTCCATTACTACCTTGGAATTAAAAATATCGCCCATAACTTTTTCAATAGCCATTTTATTCTTGGCTTCGTTGATCCTATCTTTATAAAAAGCGTATTGGGTGGCAATAACTATAATATTATTTTCCGCTTTAATGGGCTGGCATCCGGCCAAAATTGAAGACAGGGAATGGTTCAAGGGTTCAACTTTAACCAATATATCTTTCCATTTATTTTTAACTTTGTCAAGGGCAATTGCTTTTTGCTTAGAGTCGGAAGATCTCTTTGTCTGCTCGCTTTTTTTTGTATGATTAAGTCCGGATTTTTTATTAGGTCTTTCTTTTTTTATGGACTTGGAATGGAATATTTTTTGGGAGGGAATGGAGGCTTGTTTATCGGAAGGTTTATTTTCGGGGAATTTTTTTTCTGGAGTAACTGGTTTAAATTCTTTTTTAAAACCGATATTCACAATGGCAATTTCCAACGGAAGTTGAGGGATGAAGGAATCCTTGGTTTTTTCTTTGGCTTCACCAATAAAATTTATTATTTCCAAAATTTCCGAAATCGAAAATTCCTTGGCCAATAATTCCATTTTTTTTATTTTTTCCGGGCTGTTTTCAAAGGATAGACTCTTGACCAGTTTTGGATTAACGGAGACTAACATTAGCTGACGAAAATAATTAAGCAGAGACTTGCTGAAAATTTCGGGATCGTGCCCTTCTTTTGTCAGCTGGTTTATCAGCGACAAGGCCGAAGAAACATCTTTTTTCATCAGATATTCAGCCATTTTTTCCACTGACTGACGATTGGCAATTCCCAAAATCTCCTCTACCTCTTTTAGCGTTATATTTTTATCTTCCAGCGATATAATTTGAGAAAGCAATGACTCCGCGTCTCTCATTCCTCCTTCCGCCGCCATGGCGATTATTTCCAGTGCCGCTTTTTCTATTTTTACTTTTTCGCTCTTGGCGATTGAGGCTAACTTTTTAATAATATTTTCCATGGAAAGGCGGGAAAAATCAAAGCGCTGGCAACGGGAAATTACAGTTTCCGGAAGTTTGTGAATTTCCGTTGTGGCCAAGATAAAAATAACATGTTTGGGTGGCTCTTCCAAAGTTTTAAGAAGAGCGTTAAAAGCGCCCATAGACAGCATATGGATTTCATCTATTATATAAACTTTATATTTTGCTTGGACGGGAGGAAGTTTTACAGTTTCTCTCAGCTCTCTAATATTATCCACGCCCGTATTGGAAGCGGCGTCAACTTCAATAATATCCATGCATTTACCCTGTAAAATTTGTTGGCAAATTTTACATTTAAGGCAAGGCTCTGCAGAGCGTTCTTTATTGGGAAGCTTGTCCACCTTCGCTTTGCTTCGGCGGATGCTCAATTTATCAACGGCTTGTTCCTCGCCGGAAAAATTGGCGCAATTAACCGCCATGGCTAAAATCCTTGCCAATGTGGTTTTTCCGGTTCCGCGCGGACCGGCAAATAGATAAGCCTGTCCAATGCGGTTATATTTTACAGCGTTGGAAAGAGTTTTAATGATAGGCTGTTGTCCGATTACATCGGAAAATTTTTGGGGTCGGTATTTGCGATAAAGAGTAGCTGACATAAATTAATTTATAAATTTATTTATTTACTCAAAACCATTCTAGCACTTTTCAGTAAAAATATAAACATCCGCCCTAACAAATTTATTATGTGCGCTTAACATACGATCGTGTGCTAATGGCATCTAATTCAGCGATTAAAAAATGAAACAGAAACACTATCAGGAAACTATATATAGTTGTCTGATAGTGTTTCTGTTAAATTAAAAAAACTTCCCTGAGGAAGATTTTTTTAATTTAAAAAAATAAAAATTTATTTTTTAAACACCCAAAATTTATATCCGATAAAATTCCAAATCAATCCCAGAGCCGTTCCGCATAAAGCGCCAATG
>JAGYNK010000033.1 GCA_018400055.1 Candidatus Moraniibacteriota bacterium | reverse complement strand
GCCTGCCTGCCGGCCTGTCCGCCGAAGAGGCAGACGAGGCAGGCTTCGTTGTTCCTCCTCGCAATGACAGGTTATATTTTTCTCGTCATTGCGAGCCCGTTATTCAACAGGATAAGCTTGTGCGGCAGTCCCGAACTTTTCTCGTCATTGCGAGCGAAGTGAAACGAAGCGCGGCAATCCCAGAGTTAATATCATCAGTGTTAGTATAATGGAATGACTTCGTTGTTTCATTTCACATCATTTCTTTCTCCAAAGGCGGACAAGCGCAATTAATTATTTCGCAATTCAAGGTAATTACGAAGATTGGTAATTACTTTGGAATCGACAAAGCGCGTCCGTACTAGGTGAAGGATAGTAAGACCCGCAAAATAAAATAAAGGGGATATGGCGGAATTGGCAGACGCGCTAGCTTCAGGAGCTAGTTCTTGCAAAAGAGTGAGAGTTCAAATCTCTCTATCCCCACCAAATCAAATACTAAATCCGAATATTTAAAGCCTAAATAACATTGGAATTTTCTTTAGGAGCAGATCGGTTTTGATTGAAAAATTTTCCAGCTAATTATTTTAAATTTCACAGTTAGTAATTTATCAATAATTTTTAATTTACAGAGAAACTATGCGGATTAAAATCAACAATATCAAAGAAAATCCAGCCAGTCTTTTGCGGCGAGCCGGCTACACTTTCCAACGGCACGCAGGTGGAGAAATGAGTTTTATCAGGCCGCTGGCGCAAAGCGGTTATCCGCGCTTCCATATTTACGCGCGCTTGGAAAATGACTGTCTTTTAATTAATATCCATTTGGATCAAAAAAAAGAAACTTATGGAAATTCAACGCGACATCATGGGGAATATGAAGATGATGGAGCTTTAAAGGAGGAAGTAAAGAGAATTGAAATGATAATAAGTTGAATAGTTGCTAAAAAATGAAAAGCGAGATAGAATTTCAGAGTTGTGTTGCCACGGTGGCGGAATTCCTGCCTGCCGTCAGGCAGGGGCATATGCGCTAGCCTTAGGAGTTATTTTTCGCAAGAAATTGAGAGTTCGCCCTGTCATCCGATAGGGCGCCTCGAGTTTATCTCGGGGCAAGTCTAAAGTAATTTTAAAAGCCGGAGTGGTGAAATTGGCAGACACGCGTGGTTTAGGACCACGTGCCTTCGGGCTTGGAGGTTCAAGTCCTCTCTCCGGCACAGAATAAAAAAAGTTTTTTGACAACAAAAAAATAAAAAGGAGGGAGGGTAAATTGGAATCGCAAAAAACAAAAGAAAAAAAATCTCCTAAAGAAAAAAGTGAATTTGGAGGCTTTGGAGGAATGGTAATTATAAATGAATGTTCCATAATTACCGGAAAAATGGAAAGCAAACAAGTTGATTTTTCTTCTTTTGAACATCTTAAAAGAACCATTAATCCCAAAAACAACAATTAAAAAGACCGGTTTAAAGGGGGAGAATAAACAACATGTCTAAGGACGAGTGGGAAATTGCTAAAGTTAAGGTTAAGGAGCTTTCATGTTGTTGTTGTCATTTTTTTCATGAGGATTATACAAATAATAATTTCTTAACCTCGCTAGACGAGCTCATTGCTATTCTTTTTGGTGTTTTCTCGGGGAATGGAGATATAACGAGAAGAGATAATAATTTTTTTAAAGGCTTAAAGCTTTTAAAAAGGGTTTTGTCTAAAGCGAGAATACAAAAGGGGGTAATTTATTTTTCCTTTCCCAGTGAAATACGCGCTTGCTTAAATAATGTTCCTAAGCAATGCGCCGTAAAGCTAGAGCCGGGAAATCCGACTCGGCTTTATGGAGAATGGATAATGATTAAATAAGACAAAAAAACCGCTGAGATGAAATTACATCTCAGCGGTTTTATGTTTTTGAGAATGAAGAATGGGGGAAATTTAGAATTTATTTTTCAGAGTAAAACTTTTTAGGATGATTTTCAGAGAAAATAACCTAGATTAAAAATTTTCTTTTGTTTTCAGATAAATTTGTAAAATCATCCAGCTTTTCAATCAACTTAGCACTGGCAGATTCCAAAAAAGCCAATCCCTCCACTCGACAGCCGGTAGTATTTTGGATATATTCCACCACGGGAATATAATCTCCGTCACCGGAAACTAAAACAATCACATCCAAGCTTTTAGACATCTTGATAGCATCTACGGCGATTCCCACATCCCAATCTCCCTTTTTCGCTCCGCCGGGAAAAATTTGCAGATCTTTAGTTTTAACTTCAAAGCCGTGATTTTCCAAAGCATCTAAAAACTTCTCTTCCGAACCTTCCATAGTGCGAATACCGTAAGCCATAGCACGAATTAGTTTTCTTCCGGAAACGGCCTCTTCTAAAACATTTTTAAAATTAACCTTCTTATTATGTAGCACCTTGGCGCTGTAATATAAATTTTGAATATCAACCAAAACACTCACGCGCTGTTCTTTAAATTTACTCATATGTAATATGAATGATGCAAATATTCATGCAAATAATGCAAACATGCAAATAGTTTCATTTACGTATTTGTATGTTTGTATAAGATTTGCGTATTTACATCACTCTATCCTTTCAATTTCAATTTTTTAATTAGCTTTTTATAAACTTTTTCGTTGGATTTTTGAAGGTAAGACATTAATTTTCGTCTCTTGGAAACCATTTTTAAAAGACCTCGGCGAGAATGAAAATCTTTTTTATTTTTCTTGAGATGAGAAGTAAGCTTTTTTATTTTCTCGGTAAAAAGAGCGATTTGATATTCCGGAGATCCTGAATCCTTTTCGTGCCTTTTTACTTCTTTTGTTGCTTTTTCTTTTTGCTTAGCATTTAAGGCCATGTTTTTGTTTAGCTAAACGTTCGTTCCGGACAAAAGATACGGAACCAGCGCATGCTAGTTAAATTAGTAATTTAAGTACAAGTATAAGCTATCATTAAAATCTTTTTCTGGCAAGAAAGCTAGGGTAAAGTTCAATTTCTGAACCAGTTAATGTTTAATTATTAGCTTAAA
>JAGYNK010000032.1 GCA_018400055.1 Candidatus Moraniibacteriota bacterium | reverse complement strand
GTTATAGATTTTATAGACCTTAAATTTTGGCCGGTTTTCAATTTAGCCGATGTTTTTATTACAATTGGTGGTATAATGTTAATAATATCAAACATCAAATATCAAATATCAAAAACATAATTCAATTATTTTGATTTTTTCATTTTAATTTTTGCATTTTGCTTATGTCTTCTAAAATATTATCGGCGGCTACGGTCGGACTGGAAAGTGAAATTGTGGAAGTGGAAGTAGATGTCCTAAAACAAGGAATACATAATTTTACCATTGTGGGTCTGCCTGACACTTCTATTAAGGAATCACGAGATCGGGTAAGCAGCGCATTAAAGAACAGCGGTTTTAAACCGGCTCATCAATGTGGTAGAATCACGGTTAATTTGGCTCCGGCTGATTTACCCAAGACTAGTCCTATTTATGACATACCTATCGCTTTGGGATTTATTTTAGCTACCCATCAAGCAAGTTTTGATTTTAAAAACAGGCTGTTCGCAGGAGAACTGGCGTTAGACGGAAAAACGCGACCTATTCAAGGAATTTTACCCATAGCTTTAATGGCAAAGAAAAAAGGTTTTTCTGAAATTTACGTGCCTTGGGAAAACGCTTCCGAGGCCAGCATTGTTAAGGGAATCAATATCATTCCGGTAAAAGATTTATATTCGCTTGTAAGCCATTTAACAAAAGAAAGGGAGATAGACTTTCATACCCCAACCGATACGGAGGAATTATTTCAAGAAAATGATTATCCTTTGGATATGTTGTCTGTTAAGGGTCAAGAGCATGCCAAACGCGCTTTGGAAATAGCTGCCGCAGGCGGACATAATGTAATTTTAAACGGTCCGCCCGGATCGGGAAAAAGCTTGCTGGCTAAAACAATGCCTTCTATTCTTCCGCGACTGACTCTTTCCGAAGCTTTAGAAATTACAAAAATATTTTCCATTTCCGGAAAATTAGCTAAAAACAATCCGCTTATTACCGTCCGTCCTTTCCGCTCTCCGCATCATAGCGCTAGCGCCGTATCTTTAGTGGGAGGAGGAACTTATCCCAGACCGGGAGAAATAAGTCTGGCCCACCGAGGAATATTGTTCTTGGATGAATTTGCGGAATTTCCCAAAAATGTTTTAGAAAATTTACGACAGCCTTTGGAAGATGGAATTATTACCGTATCACGCGCCAAGGGTTCTTTGGAATTTCCCGCCCGTTTCACTTTAGTGGCGGCTATGAATCCGTGTCCCTGCGGGAATGCGACTGATCCGGAGAAAACTTGCACTTGTTCTCCATCTCAAATAATTAACTACCAGAAAAAAATATCCGGTCCCATTATGGACCGTATTGACTTGCAAATAGAAGTTCCTCGGGTTAAATTTGACAAACTGCAGGAGGAAAAATCGGGAGAAAAAAGCGCAGAAATAAGAAATAGAGTGGAAATGGCCAGAAAGATACAAAAAGAAAGGTTTCATAAATTGCCTATTATCACCAACAGTGAAATTTCTTCCGGTCAAATTAAAGAATTTTGTCCCTTAGACCAACCTTGCGTGGAAATTCTCAGAAGCGCTGTTTCATCTCTTGGACTTAGCGCTCGTGCCTATTACCGACTTATTAAAATCTCCCGGACTATCGCCGATCTGTCGCAAGAAGAAAAAATAAGACCGGCGCATTTGGCTGAAGCGGTGCAGTATAGATTTAAGACAGACTAAATATGGAGCTTGTAATTTTGCGCTATTCGCTTGCCTTTTAATTGTCATTCCGGAATTTTTTATGATCCGCCAGCCGGCGGAGGGTGAAATAAAAAATATCCGGAATCTATTTTATTTAAAACTTCAATATGTGAGATAAGTGAAAGCGTAGATTCCGGATAAATTTTGGAATTTATCCCGATTTTATACCAGAGTTACTACTCCGAAATTTTCCGGAATGATATAAAGAGCTCTATAATTCAAGATAACTATATGTTTTTCTTTAGAAAAAATACTTTTACAAAAATATTTTTTGCTATAACCACCCTGCTCTTGCTAGCAGTTTTTTTAAATTCTCTTCTTTTGAAAAAAAACAGTCAAAAAAACCGTTTTAAAAATATTCCGGAAAAAGTCATAAGTAAGGTTAATTTAAATGATGATGCGCTGTTTTTTGAAATAAATTCTTCCGCCGGAACGGTAGAAGAATTTTTAAAAGAACAGCAGATAGAGTTAAGGGAAAATGATGAAATTTTTCCTCGGGAAAATTCCCGCGTCTTTTCCGGAGCAAATATAATTATACGAAGATCAAAAAAGATAAGTCTTATTGACAATGACAAAGAAACAAATATTTCTACGCTTTGTCGGGAAGTGACGGATGTTTTGCGGGAAAATAAAATAGATTTAAAAAAAGAAGATATTGTTTCACCCGGGAGAGAGTCACTGATTACGGACGGTTTGGAGATAAAAATAATACGGGTGGAAATAAAAGAAGAAATCGCGCAGGAATATGTAGATTTTGAAAAAATAACCGAAACAAATGAAAAAATGGGATGGAGAGAAAGTAAAATAAAACAGAAAGGAGAAAAAGGAGTCCGAGAAATAAAATATAAAGTTATTTACCATAACCATAAGGAAATTTCCAGAGAAGTTTTGGAAACAGAAACAATAAAAAATCCCCTGTCTGAAATAGTAGAAAAGGGAAGCTATGTAGAGTTGGGAAAATCCCATAAGGGCTTAGCCAGCTGGTATGCCGCTAAATCAATGACGGCCGCTAATCCTTGGCTTCCTATGGGAAGCTATGTCAAAGTAACCAACCGCGCCAATGGAAAATCAGTTATCGTGCAAATTGCCGATCGCGGACCATTCGGCAACGGCCGGATAATTGATTTGGAAAAAACCGCTTTTCAAAAAATCGCCCCTCTGGGACAAGGCATCGCGGATGTAAAAATGGAAGAAATATTAAACTAAAGAGAAGAATAATTTCGGGTGACAATCCTACGAACAACTTAGACCGTAAAATTTGTTTAAATTGAAAAAACACATCTTAATCCCATACCCTAACGGTCAGCCTTTGATTAGTAACTGATTCGGTTCCATTATTATATAACATAATATAGAAAGCTTGATTTTCCATAGGCTCGTTCATTTCTACAAACTCAGCTTGAGGACCGGTATTGTAGTTCCAATATAAATTTTCAGCGCCCGTTTTGGTCGGTTGCCATTGCCCTAATCTACAATCATAATGAGATGATATATTCATATTCCAAGTGCGTTCAAAATCATTTATAGTAGGTTTGTCTCCCCTTTTAATAAGAACGTGGACAATAGGAGGTTGATTAGAAAAAGGAGTATTGCCTACCTGCCATCCTTGTTGGCAATTGGAGTCAAGTCCTCCTGCCATAAACTTAAAATATCTTGTCTCACCGGGACCTAGATTATAATAATTAAGATGTCCCGATTCCACATCGGTCACATCGCTCTCATCCACATTAGGATCTCCTCCTCCCCCGCAACTTCCCCCCGAACAACTGCCTCCATCCGGACAAA
>JAGYNK010000031.1 GCA_018400055.1 Candidatus Moraniibacteriota bacterium | reverse complement strand
TAAGTCGTGAGTCGTGAGTTAACTACGGCGCCAATCTTTTTACATCTCGCGGAAAAAGCACTGCCTCTTTAATACTTTTAAGCCCCAATATCTTTTGAAGCATTCTCTCGCTTCCCAACCCCCAACCTCCGTGCGGCGGCATACCATAGCGAAAAATATCCAGATAGCTTTTAAAATCTTCGGGATTAAATTTATGCTTCTTCATATTTTCCTTAAGTTGGCTTAAATCATGAATTCTTTGCCCTCCGGTCGCAATTTCCACCCCCCTGAACAACAAGTCAAAACTCTCCGTGTATTGCGGATCGGCGCTGGGCATAGTGTAAAAAGGGCGAATATTGGAAGGATAATGGGTTAGGAAAATTAAATCGGAATTATATTCTTTCTTGGCCCATTCGCAAATCATCCTTTCTCCTTCCGGGTCAATATCTATTTTTTCTGTTTTCTTACCGAATTTATTTTCTAAAACGGACAATGCTTCCGTAAGCTTTATCCTGGGTATGGTTTTAAAACCGGAAATTTCAGCGCCGTAATTTTCCAATTCTTTTGCGCAATTTTCTTTTATTGAACCAAACATAAAAGACACGGTTTTTTCCAACTGATTCATTATGTCTTCAAAGCTGTCAATAAAACCCATCTCCGCGTCCAAGCTCACATACTCATTGACATGCCGCGTAGTAAAATGAGGCTCGGCCCGAAAAACGGTTCCCACTTCAAAAACTCTTTCGAAAATTCCCACTCCGGCCTGCTTGTAAAATTGCGGACTTTGGGCTAAATAAGCGTCGCGGTCAAAATATTTTATTTTAAAAAAATTAGCTCCTCCTTCCGTCGCCGAGCTTAAAATCTTAGGCGTCTTAATTTCCAAAAAACCTTCCTTCCTCATAAATTCTCCGTATAATCTCAATAACTCGGAATAAACCTTAAAAATTAAATTTATTCTTTCGTTGCGCAAGGTAAGCGAGCGGTAGTTTAAAAGAGTTTCCAAGTTAAGCTTCATTTCTTTTTCCGATATGTCAACCGGCAAGTCTTCTTCAATTTTGGAAAGGATTTTTATTTTTTCCACTTCCAATTCCACGTTTCCCACAGTGAGTTCCTGATTAGCGGCACCTGAAGGACGCTCTTTCACGGAACCTTCCATTTCAATCGCATATTCATGGCGTATTTTTTTAGCCGCTTCGTAGGCTTCTTCTTTGTCCGGAATAACTACGGTTTGAATAATCCCGCTGCGATCCCTCAGGTCAATAAAAATAAGCTTCCCGTGGTCCCGACGAGCACTGACCCAGCCTGCCAACTTTACTTTTTCCCCAATAAGTTTTCTGGTTTTAGAAATTAATATTCGTTTCATATTTTTTTGCTAAATTAAATTGCCTATTCTCTAAAAATTTTTTTATTTTATAAGGATTTCAAATATGCGACTGCTTCATCTATTATCCAATTCGGAGACGACGCTCCCGCCGTCACTCCCACTTTCCGACAATTTTTAAACCATTCTTCTTTTATATCTCCTTTTCTTTCAACAAAATGAGAACGGGGATTCAGGCTTCGGCAGATTTCCCAAAGCCTTTTGGAATTGGCGCTGGTCGGAGAACCTATAATAATAACCGCATCATTCTTTTTGGCCAATTCTCTCGTCTCCTTCTGTCGGTTTTGAGTTGCTAAACACACAGTGTCAAACACTTCCACTTCCTTGTATTTTTCTTTAGCCAAT
Organism: Candidatus Moraniibacteriota bacterium; assembly: GCA_018400055.1. GTDB lineage: Bacteria > Patescibacteriota > Minisyncoccia > Moranbacterales > UBA9337 > M55B143. The sequence goes on along the minus strand of JAGYNK010000031.1, from coordinate 13,133 downwards.
TTAAATATCTCATTTACATCTTCCTTATTTTGCGTGGTTTGAGATATAATCACCACCTTTTGAGAAGAAACCGGATTTATTTTTTCCAAATCATTTATATTACTCACCACTGTCGCTTTCCCACCTGACCATTCACAAATACCCTCTACCTCTTTATGCCCCCGATCTCCAATTAAAATTAACCGGCAAGAATTCTTGGAATATTCCTTCGCCAAATCATGGACCTTTTTCACTTTGGGACAAGTGGTGTCAATAATGTCCACTCCCTCTCTTCGGGCCAGCTCATAAATTTTCGGACCCATTCCATGAGCGGTAATCGCCAAGGTTCCTTTCTTGCTTCTGAAATTATTGAAAATATCCTCTATTTTTTCAGGAATTTCCATTTTCTTAACGCCTAATTTGCTTATACTTTCAACCACGTCTTTATTATGCACCAAATCTCCCAGAACAAATATGGGTTTTTTAACTTTAGGGTTTGAAACTGCCTTTAAAATCATATCATATGCCCGTTTTACACCTCCGCAAAAACCGGCATGCTGACTTAGTGTTACTTCCATCATATTTTTAATTTTACCTCTATTCGCGACAAAATACAAATTTAAAAAAGCGCCAACAAGCGCTCAGCCTTCTCTGGTCTGAAACTGAAACGGAATGTCTTTAAAAATTGATCGACTTATCCAGCCGAACGACAAATCGCCGCTTATTTTTTAAAATCACTTCTGACTTTTTCTTTATTTATAAGACTGTCGTCCAGCTTTTCAAGTTCTTCTTCTAAACTGTCCTGTTTTATATTTCCCTTTTCCCACTCATTAAAAAATCTAAAATAGGCGATTTTTTTAATTCCTTTCGGAAGCATTCTTTTCGAAATCATCTTGTCTTTTTCTGAAACTTTCCCTTCGAAAAAGTAGTCTTTGAACTTTTCTATATATCCGTTTTCTTCGGCCAATTCCATTTCCAATTTTTCATCATCATCGCAGACAGACTTCGTGTAATACAAAATAGCATCCAGAGACTTTCTTAATCTGTTTAAACATTCCTTACACTTATCCTCTTTTATCCCCTCTTCTAGAATTCGCTTTTTAACCAAACCCATATCCATTACTACGGAATTGCCGATGATATCTGCTATGCTGCTACGAATTACCAGTTTAAATTTTCCGTCAGCCGCTAAATCTTTAATGCGCTCCATAAGGTCAATCAAGTTATTTTCCACGATTTTTTCCGCCTTCTTAAAGTCAAACCCCCATTCCAACATTAATTCCTTTCTGGATTCAACTTCATTCAGAAAATCTATATAATTCTGAATTTCATCCATAATACCTTCCTGGATTGTCTCTCCTCTTTTTTTCTCGGACTTTTCGCTGAAATCTCCACATTTCTCCATCGGAATTTTTTCAAACTTATTTTCCATATTTTATTCAATTGTTATTTTCATTCACGCGACTCTTTTTAATTAACTTCCTGACTTCTTCTAAATTCACTTCCGGCTTTTTACGAAGTGATCTAAACTTTTTGGGAGCTATGTAGTTTAACTGGGAAAAAGTCAGTGGTTTTTCTTGAGATACATATTCTTTTCTTTCAAATTCTTCCTGCGATTCTTTATTGTCTTTGGAATCATCTTCTTTCTTATCTGTCTTTTTATTGGCGGAAACTGCTTCTTTTTTTCTGGCCATCATCCGCTGATAGTCCTTTAAGCATTCTCTGCAAAAAGTCGGACGCTGGCTGTCCGGCTTAAACGGCACTTTTATTTTCGCCCCGCAAGTATCACAAACTGCGTCGTATAAATTTTTTTCAGGTAAACCATTTTGCTTTTCTCTTTTTAATTCTTTTTCTTGCCTTCTGATAACCGGTTCTGTCTCAAACTTTGATAATTCTGGCTTATTTAAAATCTCCGGCATAATTACACCGCTCCAGCGAACGATCTTTTCTTCCACTTCCTTCCTTTTTCCGGCATAACGCTCTCTGGAAACTCTGATTGCTTTCTCCCGATTTTTTCCTTCATCCGTTATGCTTATAGGAGGCAAGGTTTTCGCCGAGAAAGCGTCTCCGGCAATACCGTCAATCATCAGTTTTAAATAAATATTATACTTGGGCAAATTAACGATATCGTTCATCATAAAAACAGGCTCAAATTCCTTTTCCAAATATTCCGCGTCTTCCGCTCCCACCCTGAAGGCGATAATGGTTCCCACGTTTCCGAAAACCGCATCGCAAACCATGGTATTGCCGTCAAAAATAAGCTGCTTAATATATTGGTGTGCTAAAATTAAATTTAACCTGTATTTTCTAGCCTCGGATAAAATATTGGCAAAAGATTCCGTGGCAAAGTTTTGGAATTCATCCACGTGCAAATAAAAGTCTTTCCGTTCTTCTTCCGGAATATCCACCCGTTCCATGGCCGCCAACTGGATTTTAGTTATAATCATTCCTCCCAATAAACGCATGGCATCCTCTCCGATTTTTCCCTTGGAAAGATTAACAATCAGAATTTTCTGATTATCCATTATATCCCGCATATCAATACTGGATTTGGGCTGACCGACAATATTACGGATAACCGAGGAAGAAATAAATTGGCCGACTTTATTCTGGATGGCCGCCACCGCTTCTTTTCTAAACCTATCATCCCACTTATCAAATTCGTTTATCCAAAAAGATTTAACCACTGGATCTTTTATTTTAAGATATACCCTTTTTCTGTAATCCTTGTCGGACATCATTCGGCTGACTCCCAGCATAGTTGAACCCGGATAATCCAGCAGAGCTAAAATAGTATTACTAAGAATATATTCCATTCTGGCGCTCCAGACATCCGGCCATATTTTCTTGAAAACTCCCATCATTCCCGAAGCCACCAGATTTTTTTTGTCTTCTTCAACTGCCTCCAAAATATTAAAAGCTATGGGAAATTCGGAATCCGCCGGATTAAAATAAATAACATCATTTATTCGGTCTGAAGGAATGACCCCCAATAATTTTTCGGAGGTATCCCCGTGCGGATCAACGTAACAAACGCCTTGCCCGTTTCTGATATCTTGAATAACCATATTTTCCAGAAGATTGGTTTTTCCCATTCCGGTCTTTCCGATAATATACATGTGCCGGCGGCGATCATCCCTCTTAATGCCGAACTCCGTCTCTTGGTTGCGGAAATTGGTTTTAGCAAAAAAATTTATATCTGACATAATAAAATATGAAACAATTTTATCTTTTTATGTTTTAAGTGTTAAGCGTTATGCTATACAATTGGTAAATTAGCCGGGGCGCCGCCTTTTTTGGATTCTACTTTATGCAAGGCGGGCGCCACTACGGACATATCGGGCATATGAAAAACCGTCGCCAGTTCCTCCGTATTTAAAACAAAAGTAGCTCCGTCAAAATCCCGATCTTTGTATCTCCTTAAAATTCTTCTCTGGCGATAAAGCATCCTAGCATCGGCAAAAAGGTGAAGGGCGTAAGTCTTGGACTGGTCGTTAATTTTAAAGCCATTCAAGTTTAAATCGGAAAATTGTTTAACACTTCCCATAAAAGAGCTAACGGAAGACTTGTCAAAATTTTCCCTTAGACCTAAATAAATAAATCTCATTTTTGTTTTAAAAACACTCTTGCTAATACCGCTTTCTAACGCTTTCAGAACATCCTTTTCTCCCGGAGTTAAGCGAAATTCCAAAGGAGCTTCTCCTTCATTGCCACTTTCCTCCTTGGAAAATTCCACCAGCCCGAACATTCCCCCCAGCAATCCTTTTAAAATATCTCCGGCATCTTTCAATATCCTTTCAAAAATTCCCTCCTTTTTTTTATTCCTGCCCGCCAACTCTTCCACTAATTCTCTGCCGGTATTATACCAAGTATCTTTTATCGGGCTAACCACAAATTGGAGCCAGATTCTCTGTCCGGGACCCAGTTTTCCAAGCGTCTCAATCAAAGAAGCCAGCGGATCTATCATTGTGCCGGTTATACTTTCCTCAAACCAATTATAGCTTTTAATCGGATAGGGATCCGGCTTGGTCAGCTCAAAATCGCATCCCCACAAATCCCAATTCTTATTGGGTATCACCTTGGGAACATCCTGAACATAATCAGGCACTTCTTTTATTTCCGTTTCCGGATACTGAGCGTATATGTGCGATTCAATTAAGTTTCTGAAATCTTTCGGGGTTCTTATGTAAAAATGGACTCTTCCCTCATTACTAACTATTTCCAAACTGAAACTGAGAACAAACATACCTTGCACAAATTCTTCCAAAGCGTTAAATCCTCTCATTATTCCCGTAAAGCCGTCATAAATGGTTTCCATAGGCTTGGGACTTTTCTCTGTCTTTCCCGGCGGATTTATTTCCAAAACCGTCCACTCTACGGATTTTAAAAATTTTCTATTCGCCGATTCCATCCATAAAAGCTTAAACAAATAATAAAAAGCCACCGGCAAAACAATAAACCAAAAAATGGAAAACGCTTGCCAAATGGCTCCGAAAGCTTCAAATGTACTTTCAAAAAAAATGCTCATTTTTTATTTTTTATATTCTCAGCGCTAAACAATCTGCGCCTATCGCTTTTATTTTTTAACTTGCGAAAATATATCTTTAAAAAAACAAGAGCGCCTCCACTTCCAAAAAAATCATCTAGAATCTAAAGAATGCTTTCAGAAAGATTTTCTGACAGTATATTCGTCCTCACTCACTTTCTCAAAAAAATTATTAAGATTGACTACCACCGTTGAAGCTTTTACTTCCCTCAAGGCTAAAACTTTATTGACAATCTCTTCCCTCTCCATTGGCTTCCTCTGTTTGCTTAACAATTCCTCCAAAACATCTTTTACCGTTCCTTTTTTATATCCCCATTCCTTTAATGCGTACCTTCCCCGACCGACTAAGACAAAATCGTCTCCCTTGATAAGTTCGTTATGGACCGTTTGGGGATGAACGGCTCTTTTGTTAAGTTTGTACCTTTCAATTAATTTGGCCACTTCGCTGTAATGAAGCGGCTTTTTTACTTCTTTCATAACCAATAAGGTTTTTTCTCTGGTTCCCTTGGGATTAATCTCGCTCCAATGCGCCAACCCCCATTTTCCAAAATTATTCTTTCTTATCTCTTTTGAAACGGAAATATAGCAAAAAAATTCTTTTCGGCCAATTTTCATTCCTTTTTCTGTAACCTTTTTAAACAATTGATCCTCGGTAAAAACTTTTTTTTCTTCCTCCAAAATAAGTTTGGTTTTTTCAATAATTTCTTCCCAAAATTTAAAATCAAAACCGGCAAGAATTACGGAATCCTCCAGCTTTTCTTTTTCCTTCTTGCATTCAAGTTTGTCCGCGCAATTCAATATGAATTCTATCGCTCCCCGTTCCTTTTGATCTTCGCCCAATTCGGCGAGCAATTCTTTCTTGCTTATTATACCATTATTTTTTTCAACTACAAATTCAATTTTTTCGAAAGCCGTTTCTAGGCAAACACGATTTTTCCCAAGCTTCACCTTCCTTATAATTTCCTTTATTATTTGACGGACTCTTTCCCGACTGACTTGATAATGATTTCCTATAAACTCCAATGTTTGTGGACCCTTGCCGCTTATTCCGAATCTCATTTCAATTATTTTCTGAGAACGTTCAGGAAATTTAAAAGAAACCTCTTTTAACGCTTTAAAAAAGGAAAATTTAGGATTTATTTTTTTCTTAAAATAATTATTCTTTTTCATTTTTTAGTAATATTAATTATTCAGACTTCTAAGCAGATTAGCACATATTAATAAACTTTGTCAAGCGTTCGGCTTGATTTCCATTTAAATTTACGCTATTTTAAAAATCAGCCTAAATAATTTAAAAATTTATTCTTAATTCAGCGTAAGTTCACTTACTCGCTTTGAAAGAACAACTCGCAGAAAATTATTATGAAATATTATATAAAAACATTCGGTTGCCAGATGAATTATTCAGATAGCGAAAGAATCGCCGGTCTTTTGGAGAAAAATAAATTTAAACCGGCTTCCGACATAAACGAAGCCGATTTAGTGATTTTTAATACCTGCGGGGTGCGACAAACAGCTGAAGATCGCGCTTATGGTCAAATTCACAATGCTAGAAAAAATAATCCCAAAACTAAAATCATATTAACCGGATGCTTAGCTAACCGCCAAGATGTGCAAAAAAAATTAAAAGACAAAGTAGATTTATTCGTTGAAATAAATGATTTACCCGTACAAATGGCAGATATCATAAAGCCAGTGACAAACGATAAAAAAACTCCGCATAATACATGCCACGCACTGCATACTGCTTCCCCTGATCAAAAATCATATCTTTCTATTGCCCCCAAATACACTTCAAATTTTAAAGCATTTGTGCCAATTATGACCGGCTGCAATAATTTTTGCACTTACTGCGTCGTGCCTTACGCCCGCGGACGGGAAATTTCCCGGCCAGCCAAAGAAATAATTTCGGAAGTTGGCAGATTGTCCAAAAAAAATTACAAAGAAATAACTCTGTTGGGACAAAATGTGAATTCTTATCGCGAAAGTGATAAGAATTCATCCGCCAAAGCTTCAGCGAAGAAGGATAAAATCATAAATTTTCCAGAACTATTAGATCGTCTGGCTAAAAAATTTCCCGCAATCCATTTTAAATTTCTCACTTCTCACCCTAAAGACTTCTCGGATAAACTGATTGCTGTTATTTCCAAAAATAAAAATATTTCCCGCGAAATTCACCTGCCCTTCCAATCCGGCAGCGATAAAATATTGAAAGCTATGAACCGCCCCTACACAAAAAAATGCTATCTCAGTCTTATAAAAAAAATTAGCGAAAAAATTCCCAATGCTACTTTTACTACCGATGTAATTGTCGGATTTCCCGGTGAAACTGAAAAAGATTTTCAAGAAACGGTAAAAATCTTCAAAAAAGTAAACTATAACGAGGCTTACATTAATAAATATTCTCCCCGTCCCGGCACCGCCGCTTATTCACTTGGCGATCCCCTGTCCTGGAATGAGAAAAAAAGAAGAGAAAAAGTTTTAAGAAAATTAGTGAATAATCTTGAATTACAAAACTCAAAATTTCACTGTCATTGCGAGAAATGGAGTGAAGCGATAGCGAAACGGAATGACGTGGCAATCCCGTCGCTTAAATCATTAACGCCATTAATAAGGGATTCTTCACTTCACTCCGTTCCGTTCAGAATGACACAACAGAGAAAGTACTTTCGAAATAAAATAATAGTCATCCTCGGACCAACCGCTTCCGGCAAGTCCGGCACAGCCATTAAACTGGCAAAAAAATTCAATGGAGAAATAATTAGCGCCGACAGCCGCCAAATTTACCGCGGAATGGATATCGGAACAGGAAAAATTAAGAAGCAAGAAGCAAGAAGCAAGAAGCAAGAAAAATTTATATCGGGCGGAATAACTCACCACATGCTAGACATCGTCAGCCCCCACGTTGATTACAGTGTAGCTAAGTTCAAGAAAAAATCCGAAAAAATAATTCAAGCTATTCTAGAAAGAAACAAACTCCCCATTATTTGCGGCGGCACGGGATTTTGGATAAAAGCTATTGTAGATAATATAAATTTTCCGGAAGTCAAACCCAACAAAGCCTTAAGAAAAAAGCTGCAAGAAGCCAGCTTAGGTAAGCTCTTTAAAATACTCAAAAAACTAGATCCGGAAAGAGCCAAAAATATTGATAAAAAAAATAAAGTCCGCCTTATTCGCGCCATTGAAATCTGCCAAACATTGGGAAAAGTCCCCCACCTAAAAAAATTAAAAGGAACATCTTCATACGACCGTGAGAGGATGTTCTTTTTACAAATTGGAATAAAACATTCTAAAGAAAATTTGCATAAGAGAATACAAAAAAATATAAATAAACGCTTTAAACAAGGCATGATAGCCGAAGTAAAAAAACTACATAAAGATAAAAAATTAAGCTGGAAAAAAATTCAGAGCTTCGGTCTTAGCTATAATTTAATTCCATTATATTTAAAAGGCGAAATCAAATCCAAAAAAGAATTGGCGGAAAAAATATACTTAGCTGAAAAAAATTATGCTAAACGGCAGATGACTTGGTTTTCGGCCCAAGGCCGATCCGCCTCGGGCGGACAAGACAAACGAATTAAATGGCTGAAAGATTACAAAAAAATTGAAAAAGAAGTAGAAAAATTTTTGGAATAAAAAATAGCTCACCTAATTAAGCAATTTCATAAGTTCCAGAAATTAATATTTACTGAGATATCTAAATATCTTGAATTACGAAACTCTCATTCTGTTATCTTCGCAAAAGCGGGGATCCAGAATTATTTGTTGGATTTTAGCAATAAACTAGATTCCCGCTTACGCGGTAATGACAATTAGTAAGCATTTCGTAACTCAAAGTAAGCAGAAAAATAATTCCAATCATTTTACCCACGGCCGTGAGATAATGATTGAAAAATTTAAAATTTAAAAGGAGCATGGTCTTTGCCACGCTCCAAAGATACTATGTACGATTCCGAATTAAAAAAGAACTTACGGCCTCGTCAATAATTCTATCCGCGGTTTCGCATTCCCCTTCTGACATTTTCAGAAAATTTAACACCGCCCTCTTCACTCTCTTATCATCATTTTTAAATCCTCCCTCTTCAAAAAGTAGTTCTAACACAAACATGTACAATTTGCTTTCCGGCTTTCCGTTCATAGCTGGAAAGCATTTTTTACTTCCATTCGTCAAAAAATTCAAGCATTTTTTTGTCTCCTCCGCTTTGGCACAGAAATTAAAATCAGGACATTTGCCATTACCATTTTTTAAATTCATACTTCCCTCCTTTTTAAAATTGCAAAAAGAACTAAAAAAAATCGCCCCTTCGGGCGGTTTTACGATCGCTTATGCTTGTATTCTAAAAATTTTTTCCTGTTATGTCTCATATCTTCATGGAATTATACACAACAACTAAAATCATGTCAAATTTAATTTTATATTTTTCTTCAATAATTCTGCTGCCATCTGTGGATTGGCTTTACCCTTCGTAGCCGACATTACTTGTCCCACTAAAAACTGCAAAGCGTTGGATTTTCCATTTTTATAATCTTCCGCTGATTTAGCATTGTCCTTAATTACCTCTTCAACTATGCTTTCCAGCTCGCCCGCGTCATTCATTTGGATCAATCCTTTAGTTTCTATTATCTGAGAAGGATCACCTCCGGTTTTATACATTTCTTTCAAAACTGTCTGCGCTGCGCTGGAATTTATTTTTCCATCCGCCAGAATTCCAATAAACTCCGCGTAATTTTCCGGAGTGACTTTAATGTTTTTTATCTCCTGAACATCCTCCACCAAATGTTTGCGCAATTCGGTGATAATATAATTAGTCGCCAATTTCACAGCTTTCTGTTCACCGGAAACAACTTCACTGGACACTACTTTTTCTCTTATCTCGCTTGCCACTTTCTCAAAATAATCCGCCAGCTCTTTTTGGGAAACTAAAATTTCCGCATCGCTTTCGGACAATTTATATTCTTTTACAAAACGGATTATTTTTCGATCGGGCAGTTCGGGAACCCTTGCTTTTAAATTTTCAATATACCCCTCACTGAATTCAAACGGTGGAATATCCGGCTCGGGAAAATAGCGGTAATCATGCGCCGACTCCTTGGCTCTCTGTGAAACAGTGGCATTGCGATTATTATCCCAACCTCTCGTTTCCTGAATAACTTTTTCTCCTTTTTTTAAAACTTCCTCCTGGCGTTCAATTTCATAATTAATCGCTTTTTCCACGAACTTAAAAGAATTGATATTTTTTACCTCCACCTTAGTTCCGCTAAGTCTCTCTTCTCCTTCCTTGTATAAAGAAATATTAGCCTCGCATCTCATATTTCCTTTTTCCATATCAGCGCTGGAAATTTCCAAATAACGGCAAATTTGCTGCAATTTTTGGCAAAAAATTCTGGCTTCTTTTCCGCTTTTAAAATCCGGTTCGGTTACCAGCTCCATAAGCGGAACTCCGGCACGGTTAAAATCCACCAAGCTGTAATCCGCGCCCTTGGGATGAATTGATTTTCCAGTGTCTTCCTCCAAATGTATTCTGGTGATTTTAATATTTTTTTTCCCAATATCCAAACTTCCTTTTTCACATAAGGGTTGGTCATATTGGGAAATTTGATAACCCTTGGGAAGATCGGGATAAAAATAATTCTTGCGATCAAATTTAGTTTTCTTTCTTAATTTGCAATTAAGCGCCAAACCGGCCAACTGGACAAATTCCATAGCCTGTTTGTTGGGAACCGGCAAAGTTCCCGGCTGCCCGGAGCAAACCGGACAAATATTAATATTGGGTTTTTTTTCCAATCCCATTCCGTTTCGGCAATCGCAAAACATCTTAGATTCAGTTCTAAGCTCCACATGCACTTCCATTCCAATAACGGGAACATACTTCATAAATTTATTCCTTCTAAAATTTTCAATATTTAATTTCCAATGAAATTGCCAGTGGCAAATTTCTAAATTAGTAATTAGGAATTCTAGGATGCTCCGGTGCTTCCAAATCCTCCCTCTCCCCTGCTCGTGTTATTTAATTTTTTTACTTCTTCTATGGTAGGCTGTTCCACTTTTTGAATCAATATTTGGGCAATCTTGTCGCCTTTGTTTATTCTATATTCTTTTTGGGATAAATTTATCAAAACGACTTTAACTTCCCCCCGGTAACCGCTATCAATCACTCCCGCCATAGTCTTAATGCCATTATTTAAAGCTATTCCGCTCTTGTCCCAAACCAATCCCGCATACCCTTCGGGAATTTTTATCGCTATGCCGGTGCGACATGAAATTCTTTCATCCGGCTTTAAAATCACATTTTCAATAGAACATAAATCCATTCCCGCATCACCTTCCATCGCAAAGGCCGGGATTTTCGCTTCCGCATTTATTTTTTTTATCTGAATTTTCACAAAATCTTTACCACTCACTATCATACAACTATATATAGTTGTATGATAGTGCTTTCAATTTATTGCAATAATCTGCATCGTTAAAAAAATTACAATGTCTTTTTAATAATTTTCCTTAGGTCTGCCTGCACTTTTTCAATATTTTCCTTCATCCCTCTTTTTTGGTTAGCCTCAACTATTTTCCATTTATATTTATCAGCCAGTAACAAATAAAAATTTTTGCAGATTTTAATTCTTTCTTCCTCCGTTTCATTGCGATGGTTTTTCTCAATAGCGGTTTTAAACCTGTTTCCGTGCATCAAAATTGATAAATCTTCTTTTAATAAATTTTTATTTATTTTCTCCAGATATTCCAAATCTCCACCCCAGGCCAATCCCCAAGCAATTCCGGTTCCGACATAATCTTCCGCCACAATCCACTCGCCTTTTTTTAATCTTTCCAGTAAAATTTTTTCGTACTTTTTTCTGTTGTCAGCATATTTTTTTTGAAGCTGATGAGTGGAAAGCTCATTTTTTTTCCGAAATTCAGGCTCTCTTAAATATTTATAAATAAATGGACCTTCGGGCTTTAAATCATAAATCGGATATTTTAACCTGTGCGCATTTTTACCCAACGACTTCAAATATTCAACCAGCCGTTCCACTTGCGTCGTCTTGCCTATTCCGTTTATGCCATAAATGGCGATAAATTTTCCACGTTTGGTTCTATTTTTTTTGCATTTCAATTTTTGCATCTTTATTTTTTAGTGTAATATCCTGTCTACCTCTACCAACATCAAACCGGTTTGGTTCTTTATCCAAGTGAAGAACTAAGCCATCTTTATTAAATAATCTCTTCAGACTTTTTATCATCTTAAGTATTTGCTCCACCAAGGTCGGATGCACAAATCGGTTTGATCGCAATTCCGCCACATATACCAGCGCTTTCAAATCTCCCGCAAAACGGCACGGAACGCGATAACCCATCGCCATATAATACTGTTTTTCTTCATCGCTTATTTTTAAGTTCTTTACTTTTTTCTCCTGTGCAGAAATAAGTTTCTTAGCTTTTTTTCTTAAATCTTCCGGTAGCGAATTTAAATACCACGGATTAAAACCGTGATCGCAATTCAGTAAGGGCATTCGCTGGACAACTGCCCGATGCCTTTGTAAATCACGGAATGATCCGAAGTCTAAAAGAAATTCATAAGCCACCGTTCCGCACTCGCCAATTGCTGGAGAAAGTTCGGTTTTCATTGGTCTCTTTTTTAATATATCTCTGTAATTCGCCAGTATCTTTCTGTTTATATTATTATATAAAAGCTGAAAATTTTTAGCCTTCTTGTTTCGGTAATAATATTTTTTCCTCATCCAATATTTATTATAACTCTCCGTATGAGAAAATCTTTCCTGCCCGAAAGAACTGGGATACATTTTTTTAAGCGCCCTCTCCGTCTTTTCGGCAATTTCACAAATTTCTTCCAGCGGATGATGACGCAGAAGCATCAGTTCATCAGCAAACTGTCTAAAATTCATTCTCCAAGCCAAATTAGTCGTGGCACCGGCCGGTAAAAAAGAGCGTGTAATATCAAAAGCTCTGGCTTTAATTGCTTTGTTGTATATTTTTTCATTCTCATTTTTTTGAAGCGGAAATTGTTTTTTAAGATATTCCTGAACCGGCGTTTGGGCTTCCAAATAAAATTTTCTCCAGTTCTCCAAAATCTTTTCGCCCTTTTTAGTTTTAGACGGATTCAAAAATTTTCGATTGGAAAAATCAACATAACGAGTTGACGCTTCTTGTCCAGAATAAAGACGCCAGTCCTGAATGGCTTTGGCTGCCAGCATAGAAACTCCCTCCACAAAAACGGTTGCGCTACCGCAGTCACCAATAGATTTGTGCCCATAACCAACATAAAACTGCTCCATAAAGTTTTCCGCACCTTTTTCTTTTAACACTTGCAAATGGCTTTTTATTCCTCCAGTTGAACGTGAATGCAACGCTTGTAACATCGCTTCTGCTTGTCCGTCAATTTTAGCCTCGGTATTTAAAACCAGCACAAAACCGCCTTGATTTAATTTTTCCACCGAATGTTTTTTTAAAATATTCATAATTTTACTGTCATTCTGAGTGAAGCGAAGAATCTCAAATAAATAACACTAACGCTCTAAATTATACTCTGAACTTATTTTAAGTTATCTTTATTGATAGCGTTAAAAAGCCGCGATTTATTTCTTATGTCATCCT
>JAGYNK010000030.1 GCA_018400055.1 Candidatus Moraniibacteriota bacterium | reverse complement strand
CTCCATCCCGACACATAGCCGCCGCTGAAACAACGCTACTCAAGGAAGATTGAATTGAAGATTTTTTAGCCTCATCTCTGGCTGAAGTTAAAAATACTAGAACTACAGTTGCTAAAATTCCAATAATAATTATAACAATTAACAGCTCAATAAGCGTGAATCCTTTATTTCTATTTTTATAAAACATATTTTTATTTTAAATTAAAAATTTCACTTGCTTGCCAAGCACGTACTTGGCAAGCATAAAAACCTTTAACTATTAGTTTTATTAATTTCTATCTTATTCATAACAACTAGCAACCAACAAAAGTAACTCCGGTGTTAGTAATCGTCGCACTCGTACAATTTCCAGCATTATCGGTTCCCGGCGTTATGGTTAGTGAAAATGTGCCATCTACAGCACATGCAGCATCAGCTACGGCACCACCCGTCATAGCAGTAGCTGCAGGATAACTATCCCCATTTGTACACATTAACGCACCCGCAACAGCTGGATCTGTTAAGTTCTCCCCTGAATCACAACACAATATTAAACCAGGAGTAATACTTGAAGCAGAAGCTTTGAATGAAGCATCTTTTGCTCTATCTCTCGCGCTATTCAAACTCACCAACACAATAGATGCCAAAATTCCAATAATCGCGATTACGATTAACAATTCAATCAAAGTAAAACCCTTTTTAAATTTTTTCATAATTAACACCTCCCTTCTTAATAACTTTTAACTAACAACTAACAACTAACAACATAACCGGTTCAAAACTTTCCGTTTTACAACCTTGCAGCCTAATGCCTTAGTAGTTGTTAGTTTTTTAATTGCTGGTTAATTCTTTTTTTAAATCCGCCTAATTGCTTAGATATACCATTGATCATCTTATACATTATATCAAATTCTTCGCTGCTTACCAATTTATTGATTCTCAAAGAATCTATTCCCGCCAAAGTCTCATAAAGTGATCCCAAAGAAATGTCTATATAGCGCTTTAATTCTTTATCTGAATTTTTTCCACTACCTTCTGCTATATTTAAAACTACAGATAAAGCAGATCTTACAATTTGATTTCCTAATTCAAACCTGTATTCTCCGGGAATTTTTTTAACTGTTTTTAATATTTCGGTTAATAATTCCTGAGAATCCTTATAAGCTTGCCAATTTAAAAACCTAAATCTATCCATAATTGCAATTAGTAAGTTTTCATTTGTCAGTTATCAGTTGCTAGTTATAGGTTGTTAGTTATCAGTTGTTAGTTGTAACTACATCTCTCCCACAATACTGTAAATCGGCAGGATGATAGCGAATACCATTACCGCCACACCTAATCCCAAAATGACAATTAAAACCGGCTCCAGCAAAGAAAAAAAATTACGAGTAATATTCTCAATTTCCTCGTCGTAAAAATCCGAAATGCTTTTTAACGACTCGTCCATTTTTCCCGTTTCTTCTCCTATCTTAATCATTTTGGAAACGATGCCCGGGACATAGGGAGATTTGGAAAAAACATTGCTGATATTCCCTCCGGATCGCATTTCGTCCGCGCTGCGCAAAATAATGCTTCGGTACACGCTATTGTCAATTACCTCGCTCATTATATTCAAGGCTTTTACGATAGGAATTCCTCCCACTAAAAGCGCGGAAAAATTGCTGGCGAATCTGGACAGATAAATATAGCGGAAAAGCTTTCCCACCACGGGAATTTTCATTTTAATTTGATCCCACTCTTTTTTGCCTGTTTCCGTTTTGATATAATATATAAACCCTCCAATTATGCCAAAAATAACCATCAGCACCGCCCACCAATAAGCCGCCATAAAATCTCCCACCGCTATCACCGCTTTGGTGTGCCAAGGAATGTCTATTTCAAGATCGGTAACCATCTTGGTGATTTTGGGAAGAATCACCGTCACCACTATAAAACCGATTATCAAAGTAGCTCCCAATATAAATCCGGGATAAACGAGCGCTCCTTTTATTTTGGAAGTAAGCCGATAATTTTTTTCAGTATTCTTCAGCACATAATCCAAGGAGTCTTTTAACCCTCCGGAAATTTCACCCGCCTTTATGATGCTGGTGCTCAAATTTGGAAAGACATCCGGATGTTTCGCCATACTTTCCGAAAGTGACGCTCCTTCCTCCACATCATCAGCGATTTCCTTTACTATGCTTCTCATAAATTTATTTTCCGATTGGTCAGCCACCGCTCTTAACGACTGAACCACAGGAACGGAAGCACCGATTAAAATTGACAGCTGACGGAAAAAAATCATCAAGTCTTTCTTATTCCGACCCTCCCAACTTTTTTGCAATTCCCTTAAAAATCGGGAAAAATTCCTTTCCCTGGATATGGATAGGGGAATCAAATTATTTTCTCCCAACGCTTCGGTCGCCGCCTTTTCATCAAAAGCATCCACTTTTCCCATTCTTACTTCCCCCGTATTTTTATCCCTAGCTTTAAAAATAAAACGCATAATTTTAATCTTTTATTTTTTATTTAACACTTTTAAAATAATCTCTATTTTTAGCATAACTCAAAGCATTCTCCGCTGAAATAACCCCTTCACTTATTAAATTCAATAAAGACCTGTCCATGGAAATCATTCCTTCTTTCAAACTTGTTTCAATTACATTGTCTATCTGGTAAGTTTTATTTTCCCTGATAAGATTTTCTATGGCTCTGTTTTTAATCATTATTTCCAAAGCCGGCACACGATCGCCCTCTATTCTGGGAATCAGCCTTTGGGAAACCACTCCCAATAAAATGTTAGCCAGTTGCGATTTTACTTGATTCTGCTGATCGGACGGAAAAATATCAATCATTCTGTCCACTGTCTGAGCGCTATCATTGGTATGCAAAGTGGCAAATATCAAATGTCCTGTTTCCGCCGCTGTTATGGTCGTGCTAACAGTATCCATATCTCTCATTTCTCCAATAAGCACCACATTGGCGTCTTCCCTGAAAACCGCCCGCAACGCCTCTTTAAAACTTTTGGAATCCTGCCCTATTTCCCTCTGATTTATTATACAACGATCTTGCTTGTAAATATATTCAATAGGATCCTCTATGGTAATTATATGCTTATCGCTATTATGATTAATGTAATCTATCAGCGCCGCCAAAGTGGTTGATTTACCGTGACCTATCGGACCGGTAACCAAAAATAATCCTTTGGAAAATTTAGTAAAATCATACAAACTTGGCGGAAGATTAAGTTTTTCCAACGGACGCACCTCACTGGTTATAAAACGCATAGCAATGCTTATATAACCCCTCTGAAAAAAAACATTGGTTCTGAAACGGGCCTTATCTTCCAAGGCGTAAGAAAAATCCACCTGCCCTCTTTCCAAAAGATTCTTTCTTTTCTCTTCATTAAGAATCACATGGCTGAAAGCTTCCGTATCTTTATTGGTTAAGACTTTTTCCTGTGAAAGAGGACAAAGCTTTCCGTCTATCCTAAGCGTCGGATATCTGCCCACCACCAAATGAACATCGGACGCACCTTGCTGGGCCGCCAGCCGTAAAATGCTTTTTACTTTTTGTTCAACATTAATAGATTCCATTGTTAATTGTGATTTATTAGTTGTTAGTTATGAGTTGTGGGTTGTCAGTTGTAAGTTGTAAGTTAACAAAAAGCCTAACCTTTATCATCCTCAATCTCTCCCCCGACAGTCAAACTGCCTTCCGTAACCCTTTCTATCTCGGAAAGAGTAGTCAGCCCTTTTAATACTTTCAAAATTCCGTCCTGCTTCATTGTAAGCATGCCTTGTTCTTTAGCCTTTTCTCTAAGAATTACTTCGTTTCCTCCTTTTTCGGAAATTATTTTCTGAACTTCTTCATCAATTTCCAAGACTTCATAAATGGCGACGCGTCCTTTAAATCCTGATCCGTTACACTCTTTACATCCTTCACCTCGGTAAAATTTGGCTTCTTTTGTAATATCCACTTTGTATTTAGCCAATTCTTCAGCTGGAATTCCCTCTAATTCTCTTCTCACTTTTTCTCTCATTGACTGAGGAATACTCACTTCTTTTTTGCACTTCGGACAAATCTTTCTCACCAACCTTTGCGCCGCCAATGCTTTCAAAGAAGAAGCCATCAAAAAAGGAGCTACCTTCATATCTATCAAGCGCGGAATCGCCCCAATCGCGCTATTGGTGTGCAGAGTAGAAAAAACCAAATGTCCCGTCAAAGCCGCATGAGTAGCCAGTTCCGCCGTTTCGCTATCCCTGATTTCTCCTACCATAATAATATTCGGGTCCTGTCTTAATATGGATCTTAAACCGCTGGCGAAAGTATATCCGATTTCCGGCTTTATCTGGCTTTGATTTATTCCTTCTATAAAATACTCCACCGGATCTTCCAATGTTATAATATTCCTTTCTTCTTCATTGAGTATTTTTAACAAGGAATAAAGAGTAGTGGATTTACCCGATCCTGTCGGTCCGGTCATCAAAACAATACCGAAAGACTCTTTTAATTTTTCCAGCAATATTTCTTTATTTCTTCCCAACGCTCCCAATTTATCCAAATCAAACATTCCTTCATTTTTGCTTAACACTCTCATTACCACCTTTTCCCCCTCTAAAACGGGAAAAGTGGAAATTCTGAAATCAATCGTGTTTTCTTGCCTTTTTATTTTAAACCTTCCGTCTTGAGGCTTTCTTTTTTCATCTATTTTCAATTTGGAGAGTATTTTAATATGGGAAACAACCATTTTCCCCACCTTGTTGGGCAAAACCATATGAGCACAAAGCAAGCCATCTATCCTGAAACGCACTCGGTAATTATTTCTTATCGGTTCAATATGAATATCGCTCGCCTTCTTATCAATGGCATATTTGATAATTACATTGACCAGTTTGGCCACCGGAGCGCCCTGGACAACTTCCTCCATTTCTTCTTTTTCTTTCTTCTTTTTTTTCAAAATGCTTCCCGCCTCCTCTTCAAAATTCTTCATTATCTCGCCTATTGTCTCCTCCGCGCTCTCATACCAACTCAGCATATTCTGAAAAAGATTTTCTGAGATCAAGTAAATCTTAATTTTTATTTTTTTGCTCTCAGCTAAAAATCTTAAAGCGTTCAACGCCTTAATATCATGGGGATTAACCATCGCTACTTTTAGAACATCCTCCCTTTTTTCAAAGGCAATCACTTTGTGCTCCTTGGCTGTGTCTTGAGAAATCAAATCCAGGGCTTTCTTATCAATCTCTTTGGGAACCTCTAATAAACTGGGCACTCCCGAAAAATCATCTTTTTTTGATGAATTATCTTTTGATATGCTTTTGTTTTTGTTATCCACATTTTTTTATTTAAAACCTGTAAAATTCTTCCGTCGCAAAAAAACCATGACAGCTACTTGCCCAAAGCCTGTCCGAAAAAAACTTTAGCCGGACAGCTAAACTGAGGCTAGGGCATAAAAGGATTGTTTCTTCCCACCGCGTTTGCCTCCAATTTTGAAACTCCTCCTTGACTGGACAAATCTGCGATTTTATCCACGACCTTAAAATCAAAATTCTCAAGCGAAAAAATCGGATCGGAAAGCTTGTTGTCCAAACTCAACTTAATCTGAGGCAAATATTCAAAAGTGACTAAACCTTTTGCCAGCAAGCTTTCGCTTTCCGGCTGGCTTGAAATCTCCACTAAAGAAATATTATTGATTCTTTTCATTCTGTAAAGCTGGTCAAAAAAACTTCTGATACTTTCGTAGCTGCCCGTAATTTCCAATGACACTTTTGTGCTGAGAGCGGATTTCTCTGAAACTTTTTTCTGGCTTGCGCTAGATGATTTGGAATTATTCTTTTCTATGTCAGCCTTAAAATTTATTAGCGCTATTCCCGAACTCGTAGCTGAATGATTCAGCATATTTATTATTTCCTCTTCCTTTTCAGCGCAAGGAAAATATTCCAAAGTCATCTCTTCCTTGCTTGAATTGCTGTCTAAAATAGAAACCAAATTATTTATGTTTTGTTTCTTTTTTAGCGTCTCCTGCAAGGCAACCCTTTGAGTTTCCAGCTCCTTTTTAGCCTCCTTGAATTGGGAATATTCCGGATTGATAAACCAAATAAACAACATCAGAGAAATTCCTAAGGACAAGGGAAAAAATAATATTTTTAATCTCATATTTTTATTTTTATTATAATTAAAGTTTTAAATTTCTAATCGATTATTAAATATTTTTCTCAAACACCATTTTGGATTCCACGGAAAAATTAATTCTTCCTTCCTCATCCCGGCTCGTGCTAGGCACTCTCACATCTTCAAAATAGCTGGAGCTTTTCAAGCTTAAGATTTGTTCCGCTATTATTTTAAAACTGTCGCAGACTGCTTCCAATTTCAAAATTTTTTCTTCGCTGTTGTAATTGTAAGCGGTCAAAACCACCCCCGGAATCATCAAGCTTTCCACTTTAGCCATTATCTCCTGAGGATTCTTGTTTTCTGAAAGACTAACCTCTAATTCACCAACTCTTCTCTGAAAATCAGCCACTCTGTTTATATTTTCTTCTCCCAGACTCTCCAACTCTTTATTTATCTGATCCTTAATTGAATTCACTTCGCTCTCGGTGCTGCTACGCCATATTTTTAAGCCAAAAAGAATTGAAAAAGACACAACTAGAATGAGAATTGAAATTAAAAAGCTGCTGTTTATCGCTACTTTTTTCTTCTTCTCCGACTCGGCTCTCTCATCTTTCCGGTGAAAATTTATATTAACCATATTTTATTCTAAGACCTAAACGTTTAGCGCTCTTCTCGCCTCTTTAAAATAAGCGGAAACCGCCCGCATTGAGAAAGCGCCAAATCATCTTTTATTTTTTAGCCTTCCTCCTCAGCGACAAAAACATTATCTGTCGCAAACGCGTAAGCCTTAATAACTTTTTAAAAAATTAAAAAATTGCTGTTTTCATTATAACACAAATTCACTTTTTAAAAAAGCGAACAACTTTACTTTCTTTTGTATTCTTCCACTCCTCTTAACGCCAACCCGATGGGAACAGAAAAAGACGGCCCCATTTCCTTTATTTTTTCATCCAGAACCTCGTCATATTCAATCCGACTCCAAGGATTTCCCAAAATCGTTTTTATACCCAATGCCTCGGAAAAATATTCCTCTATGCCCGAAAGTTTGGATGTCCCGCCGGACAATATCACACTCTCTATGCGAAAACTTTCACTTTTGATTTCATAAGATTTTATCATTCTCTCTGTTTCTTTAGCAATTAATTCCAAGGCGGGAAAAAGCAATGAGCCTTCCCGACCCTTGAAAAGATTCCTCTTTTGTTTCTTTAGAGAATCCGCTCTCTCTTTGGAAATACCCATGCTGTCCGCGATAGTTTTGGTTATTTCATTACCTCCCATATCCACACTGCGGTTAATTCTAACCACCCCTTTTTCCGTTAAAATAATATTTGAATTTCTGGCTCCTATATCAATAATAACAAAGTTTCCCAAGTCATTGCCTACCAAAGATCTCACTATGGAAAATATTTCCAACTCCAAAGCCTTCATTTCCAGTCCGCAATCATTAATTATTTTTTCGTATTTAAGCACTTCTTCTTTAAGCGCGGCCACCAGCAAAACTTTCATCTTTTCAGATTTGTCTGATTCTTTTTTCATACTCTTAATCAGTTTGCCATCCTTGGCGCCTTCCTTGGAAACAACGTCCCAACTCAGAAAAACTTCGTCCAAGGAAGCGGGAATATACTTGCGGGCTTCAAACTCAACCGCTTGTTTCATTTCTTTCTCTCCCATGGGAGGAAGTTCTATTAAAGCCACCAGACCGTTAAAGCCGGCTATTGAAACATAAGCTTGCTTTGATTTCAATGACATTTTTTTAAACAGCTCCTTTAAACATTTCTGTAAATACCCTCCTTGAGAATGAAGCTTGGAGCCTTTGTAAATTCCTTTACCATCTTTACCCAAACCAAAATCAACCCTTCCGTAATTAACCAGATGGGTTCTTTGTTTATCGAAAGAAAGTTCCACTACCTTTAAGGCAGATGTTCCAAAATCCACTCCTATAAAATAATTTTTTTTCTTGAAAAAATTAAACATTTATTTTTGTTTGATTTTATTATACCACCTTTATTTTACCACGCAATGGTTTGTAAGTTGTGAGTTATAAATTATAAATTATAAATTGTAAGTTGTGAGTTGTGAGTTGTAAGTTATTTATTGACATTCGCCGACAATAAAAGATAAAATAAAACATAAGGAAATGTATTATTAACCACTCGGATAAATTTTATGTTTAATTCTGAAATATCACAAAAATTAACCGCCCATGCCAAAAAGAGTTTACATGCGGCGGAAGAAATTGCCAGCCGTTGCCACGCCAAAGCTATCCAGCCGGAGCATCTTCTGCTGGCCATCTATTTGGAAAAAGGCAGTTTAGGAAATAATCTCTTAAGGGAAATGGCAGTCAAAAAAAAATTTTTCGGCAATTTAATTTATTCCGCCCAAAAAAAAGAAAAAAAATCCGAGAGAAAAATAAAGCCGGAACTTTCCTCTCATCTTAAATCAATTATCACACGCGCTTATGGTCTGGCCAACTTCCTAAAAAGCCCTTACGTCGGAACGGAACATCTGGTCCGAGCACTTATGGAATCTCCCAATGAAAAAACCAAAAAAATTTTTTACTCCATGAAGGCGGAAGATTCTTCCTCGGAAGAAAATACTTATTCCGATAAAAGCAAGCGAGAAAGCGATCCTCTTCCCGAACTATTCAAAATGTTCGGCTTGCCCGGTCTTTCCCCGGAAAAAGAACCCTTTTCATCCGACATTCAATCCTCTTCCTATTTAGAGCAATTCGGCTTAAACCTAAACGCGGAAGTTAAAAAAAACGAGCACATTATAATCGGAAGAGAAAAAGAAATAGAAAGAATAATTAATATTCTGGGAAGAAAAAATAAAAACAACCCCGCTTTGATCGGAGATCCGGGCGTGGGAAAAACCGCCATTGCGGAAGGCCTGGCGCAAAAAATAAATTCAGGCAAAGTTCCGCCTCACTTACTGAATAAAAAAATAGTAAACTTGGACATAGCTCTCCTCGTGGCCGGAACCAGCTTTCGCGGAGAATTTGAAGAACGTTTGAAAAATATCATTTCCGAAGTGGAAAAAAACGAAAACATTATTTTATTCATTGACGAAATTCATACTATTGTGGGAGCGGGGAACATAAGCGGCAGCTTGGACGCCGCCAATATTTTAAAGCCGGCGCTTTCTCGCGGAAACATCCAATGTATTGGCGCCACCACTTCGGAAGAATATAAAAAATATATTGAAAAGGATCCGGCCCTGGAACGCCGGTTCCAACCGGTAAAAATATTTGAACCGTCAACGCAAGAGTCTAAAAAAATCATCGGCGGAATTAAACACCAATACGAAAAATTTCACAATGTTGTCATTAGCCCGGAAGCCATTGAAAAAGCGGTAGACTTAAGCGTCCGTTATATTCAAGACCGCTTTTTGCCCGACAAAGCCATTGATGTTATTGACGAAGCTTCTTCTTATGCTCGCCGCCACAGCCAAGTTTCCAATCTGATGAAAAAAATAGTCCGCCTAAAAATAGAGAGAGATAAAATTAGACAAGAAAAAAATAATTTAGTTTACGCTGAAAATTATGAAAAAGCGGCGGATCTGAGACGCCAGGAAGCCACATTTTCAAGCGAAATAAAAATCTGCCAAAAAAACAAAAGGGTGTTGGAAAAAAAGAACCCGGCCATTATTTGCGAAACGGACATTATCAAAACTATCTCCCGCATAGCGGAAATTCCCTTTAAAAAATTGTCTTGTTCCCATTTGGGAAAAATAAAAAATTTAAAAAGAAACCTGAACTCTCAAATAATCGGACAAAGAGAAACCATTGAAAAAATAAACAACATCGTCTTGCGATCTCAAAGCGGAATTTCCAATCCTGAACGACCGCTGGGATCATTTCTTTTCTTGGGTCCGACCGGAGTGGGAAAAACTTTAACCGCCAAAATTTTGGCGGAAGAACTTTTTGAAAACCCGCAATCCCTGGTGAGAATTGATATGAGCGAATTCATGGAACGCCACAGCGTCGCCCGATTGATCGGATCGCCGTCCGGTTATGTCGGATACGGAGAAGGGGGACGACTAACCGAAAAAATTCGCCGCCAGCCATATAGCCTTTTGCTTTTTGACGAAATAGAAAAAGCCCATCCGGATGTTTTTAATATCCTGCTCCAAATTTTAGAAGAGGGCGTTTTAACCGATGCGGAAGGCCGGACAGTCAATTTTAAAAATACTTTCATAATTCTCACTTCCAACTTGGGCACGGAAGAATTCACCGGAGCCGGACAAATCGGATTTGGATCCGCTTCCGAAAAAAAATCCGCTCCCGCATTCAAACTCATCAAAAATAAAGTTATGGGAGAGCTAAAAAAGAGAGTTAAACCGGAATTGCTTAACCGTTTGGATCATATCGCCGTTTTCAACTCGCTGAAAAAAGAAGACCTGCGAAAAATAACCCGACTGGAAATGAAAAAATTAAAAAAGCGTCTGGAGCAGCAAGAATGGCAATTAACTTATTCCGAAAAAATAATCGGGATACTCTCCGAAAAAAGCTTTGACTTTAAACAAGGAGCCCGCACTGTCCGCAAAAACATCCAGAAACTGGCGGAAAATAAAATTGCGGAAGCGTTGGTAAATGACAAAATAAAAAACAGGAAAATAAAGTTAGATGTCAAGGATGGAAAGATACTCGTAGTTTAATATTCTTAATTTTATGTCATTACGAGAAGCGAATGAGGCAACAGCGAAATGAGCGACGTGGTAATCCCGTTCATTATTTCTTGGGATTGCTTCGCTCGCCTGCTGGCTCACTCGCAATGACAGATTGATTTTAGACATTTCGTAATTCAAGCTGATTCAATTCATTGATTATTTAAATATTAAATATTCGCTAGAAATTAGAAATTATTAAAACTGCCATACTTAATCTTATGCAAATCCTTCAAGATCATATCGCGCCATGTAGAATAAAAAAGTTTATTTTGGACACTCTCTTTCCCATCTCCTGCCTTTCCTGCGAAAAACCTGATGAATGGATTTGCGAAGAATGCCTGGATAAAATACCTCTCAAACGAGAACAAATCTGTCCTATTTGCGAAAAAGCCACCACGCCCGACGGGCGTGTTTGTTTTAAATGCAAAAGAAAATATTCCATTGATGGACTTTTAACCGCCGCCTCTTATAAAAACAAATTGGTCTCCGGCGCTACCCATTATTACAAATACCGCTTCATAGAAGATCTCCATATTCCGCTGGGAAAAATTTTAACCAAAGCCTTGCTTAATTCAGACTTAGCCCTTCCCGACTTGATTATTCCCATTCCTCTCCACCAGCGACGCTTGCGCTGGAGAGGATTTAATCAATCCGGTCTTTTGGCAGAATACTTAAGTCTCAATCTCACTTCCGGATTTAAAATTCCGACAGCAAACAATTTAATTATCCGCCGCAAATACACACCGCCGCAAATGAAAATCAAAGATTATTCTCAACGAATTAAAAATATGCGAAATGCTTTTGAAATTAATCCGGTCGAAAAAAATAAAATAAAAGAAAAAAGAATTTTATTGGTAGATGATATCGCCACCACCGGCTCCACTCTTTTTGAATGCGCCAAGCTTTTAAAAAAATCCGGCGCCCGAGAAGTCTTCGGATTGGTCATCGCCCGCCAAGGAAATTGAAGTAAATATAGATGCCGTTAACACACGATCGTATATTAACGGCATCTAATTTTTCATATAAATTTTAATCATTTATGCGCTATCGCCGATAAGTGATAATTTTTTAGAAACTGTTTTTATTTTTATTCCAAAATTATCCCCCGAATTTTCCCTTTTCACGCTTTCCAAAACTTCTTACTCCTTAATTCTTATGGCTTATGGCTTATGGCTTTTCCGACTTTCTTTCACTCTCTCATTTTCCGTCAAATATTTTTTTCGCAAACGAATATTCTTCGGAGTAATTTCCAAATATTCATCTTC
>JAGYNK010000029.1 GCA_018400055.1 Candidatus Moraniibacteriota bacterium | reverse complement strand
ACGATGATCCCGCTTATTTTTTCATCGGTATTTAATTCTATAATTTTCTTAATAATTTTATTTTCTAAATCTTCTTCGTCTTTTTTAAATTTAAATAAATAAAAATTTATTCCCACTTTCTCCGCCGCTTCTTTTTTTAAGCGCGTATAAATTTTTGACGCTTTATTTTCTCCAATTAAAATAACTGCCAGACCAACGCCTAGCTTTTCTTTTTCTATTTCGCGCTTAATGTTTTTCAAAATTTCATCCGCAATTTTTTTTCCTTTCAGAAGTTTCATAATAACACTTTATCACATCATACTATTATCGTAAAATGTCTTAAAAAAATTATTCACTAATAAATATTTTGATTTTCTTTTTAATTTTATACCCTTCGCAATGTTTTAAAATTCCTAAATACGATTGCAGACTTTGATTGAAAGTTTCTTTGCAGATAATATCCTTTTGTAAATCTGAATAATTTTTTGCAATTTTTCTCAATATTCTTCTTTTTGTTTTCGTCCGCAGAATTCTATGATGCGGAAAAACAACATATCCCAGGAAATCAATTCCGGAAGAAAAAGTTTGGATAGAAATTTTTCCGGGATGTAATTCAAGCTTCAACTCTTTCTCTAAAAACTCACTGATTCTAGGAATTAAATTTTTCAACCATTTCTTATCTTTAGATAAAAAAATAAAGTCATCGGCGTAGCGGATATAATACTTTGCTTTCAGCTTATGTTTTACAAACTGATCAAATTTATTCATATAAATATTCACAAATAATTGAGAGGTTAAGTTTCCCAGTGGCAGTCCGACCTTTTTATTCTTTGCGGATGAAAAACTTTTAATGACATTCTTTAAAAGATTAATAATATTTTTATCTGGAATATATTGATTCAAGATATTAAGTAAAATTTTATGATTGATATTAGCAAAGAATTTTTTGATATCGCATTTAAGCACATAGCATGTCATGGTATTATTTTGGCTAGCTTTGTAAAAATACTTTTGGAATTTATTAATTGCCTTATGTGTTCCTTTGCCAATTTGGCAGGAATATGAACCAGAAATAAAAACTCTGTCAAAAAACGGATAAAGTATCCGGTAAATTGCATGATGCAATAATCTGTCTCTGACAACAGCTTTGTGAATATCTCTTGTTTTCGGGTCGTTAATTTTAAAAGCTTGATAACCGCCATGTTTGTAGGTATGATTAGAGAGGTCGTTGTAGAGAGAAAAGATATTATCTATTAAATTTAATGAAAATTTCTGAACATCTTTTTTGTTTTTCTTGCCAATTTCAAATTCTTTCCACGCCTCCAATAAATTTTCAACGCTAATAATTTTTTCAAAGCTATGAGCCAATTGAATTTTGAAACTTTTAAAGCCCCCCCCCAGCAGATTTCCTGTTGTTGTTCATAAAGTAAAAGAATCTTACTCTTATTGGTTAATTTTACATCGTAATTTTCCCAAAACCGAACGCTATGGACTCGGCAGAAGAATTGATAATATTTTTCTTGAAGTTTTAGAACTTTCTTTTACCGCTTCATATCTTCCGCCTGAACACAAAATTGTGTTTTTAAGCAAAGCCATTTCCAGAATGGATGTTCTGAAATTTTTCACGCAAATCGCATGGGAAAATAAATTAATTCCCAATAAAAAATATATCAAACTTTCTCAAAGATTGGAAGAAATCGGCAGAATGCTTGGAGGATGGAAAAAAGGATTAGACAAAAAACTCTCATCAAACGGATGAGAGAAAAACAGAAAGTTGCAGAATCACAAAACGATGTCGATTCTCGGCATTCCAGGTATTGTCGTTCTCAAGCCGGTTCACATTCACATTAAGCCTGCCGTTAGAATTGAAGTTCACATTAGCAACGAAAATATGTAGCAAATCATCAATAACACCATCCTTCGAATGCTCTCCGGATTGAATTTTATTCGGAACCCTAAAAGTTCGCCAATTTGCCACACCAACTGTCTATATTTGTTTTTTTTAAAAAAATATCTTCATGCTTTTGCAAGACGTATCCGACAAAACTCCAAAATATATTTTTTCAACAATCTTGATCCGAAGCCTTAGCCACAAATTTTTCCAGGATTGCTATTTTATTATATAAAAAAATCCCTTGAACTCAAAACGCAAAGCGTCAAAGAGTTCAAGGGAAAAAGTTCCATAGAAAAACAAGGTATCAAATGTCCAGTTGCGGAAGCACAAAACGATGCCGATTCCCGGCATCCCAGGTATGGCCGTACCCAGGCCGGTACACACCCACACCAAGCCTGCCGTGAGAACGGAAGTACACAAAAGCAACGAAATAATAACTATTAGATTTGAACAAGAAAAATGTCGCATATCCATCGGTTTGCAGCCAGTTCTGATATTTCTGCACGAACTTTTTGATCTGGTGCTGGGTTAAACACAGCATGTCAAGATCAGACGAATGTGCACTGTAAATCTGGGGATACTTTCCATCCTTTTCCAATTCATAAACTTGGACGGGAATGTTTTCTGTTGCTTGACCTTTTTCATCCGCGTCCCAATTCCGAAGATCGGAATCAATCCAGGTAAATACATCGCTGGCATCGGCGAGAATCTCACTGCCGTCGCAATTGTCAATGATAAGGTTTTCGCCACAGGAAATGAGATGGAGAAATTCGTTTTTCTTCCAGCTAGCTGTCTCTGCGTCTGCATCAAATCTGCCTTCAATCGCTTTTTGAAGATGTCGATGTAAAATCTCCGGATTGAATGGATAGCCGTTCTTCTGCCGAAGCTGGCGTCCGATTTCAAATAATTGCCCTGTTAAACTTTCATACAACTCGCCCGTGACTTTTTTAGCCATGACAAACTCCTTTTTTCTATAGCCTCTATTCCAAGAAACCGTTATTAAGAACTTTAATACGCCCTATGCGTATCCTAATATTATATTCATATTTTCAGCTTTTTGTCAAATGAAAAAAGCCTACTTTGGCTTTAGTAAAGGAAAAAAGCTGGATTTTTGGTTGAAAATAGCGAATTTATCTACGCTTGTCATAAAATCATTTTCACCTTTTGTCATAATCAATAGTAATAAGAGATAAGATTATATCTTTGCATTTTCATTTTTACATTTTGATTTTTTACTATTTATATCTTAACGCATCCAAAGGATCTAGCTGGCTGGCGCGCCTGGCCGGAACTACGCCTGTGAGAAATCCAACCACGCCGGCAAAGATAATTATGGTCGCAATAAACCAATAAGGAATATAAAATAAATCAACGGATTCTCCGCCGAAACGGCAAGCGATTGCATTAACACCCAAATTAAATATCTCTCCACCTAAAAAACCTATAAAAACTCCGGCGATGCCTCCCAAAATTCCCATTATAGAGGCTTCCATAACAAACATCAAGGATATGGCCAAATTAGAAGCTCCGATTGATTTCATAATACCTATCTCTTCCGTACGTTCCAAAAGAGCGATAGTCATAGTGTTAAACATACCGATGGCGCTGACCACCAAGGCGATCACGCCGAAAATCATCAAAACAATTTGAACCACTCTGAAAACTTTATTGGCCTGATCCACTGTTTCCGAGAGAGAAGAAACTTGCAAACCTTTGTTTAATAATTTGTCCCTGACGATTTCCATCTTATCATTGGAAACGGATTTAACTTTAAATTGAGCGTATCTGTCTATCTTCAAATTTTTCAAAGAGTTAGAATTGATATAAGCGAGGCTGGAATCTTTTTTTATCACTCCGATTATTTTATATTTGGTATCTGGAGATATTTTTTCATAATCGTCCTCGGCCTTATTTTCTTGACTTGAGCTTTTTTCTTCTTGGCTATTAGTTTCCCCTTGTTTAGGGATATGAAAAACAAAAGAAATTTCTTCTCCGATCAATTCTTCGTATTTTTTTCCGAAAATATCCGCCAAAGCGGAAGTTATTACCACTCCCTTTTCGTTATCGTTGTTTATGAGTTCTCCTTTTTCCACACTGATGCCTCCCAATCTGAAAAAAGAGGGATTGGCCACAATAGAAGACATATCCACATAAATGCCTCCCAAACTGCCGCGAGAGATAACTTGATAAGAAGGGCTTACCTCTTCCACTTCTTCCATCTGATTTATTTCTTCCAGCATTTCATTGTCTAAAAAAGCGTCTCCGGATTTCTTTTCCGTAACATCCAAGGTTAAAAGCGATTCGGAGGTAGTAATTCTTTCCAGTAAGGTTTTTTGCAATCCGTATCCGAAAGAAACCAAGAATAAAATGGCTCCGATTCCGATGCTCATTCCCAAAATAGTAAGCAATGTCCGAGAGGTTCTCGCTTTAAACATTCTTATGGATAATTTAAATATGTCCGTTAATCTCATAGATTCTGCTAAAACATAGATTATGGGTTAAAATCAAACCGAGTAATTTAAAAGCATGATCACTTCAACTTCCATAGCTATTTTTTCAGCCGTATTTTTATTAAGTCCCAATCCTCTCAAATAGACCGGGGCATCCAAACTTTTTTTGAAATTTGCTTTGTCAGTTTTATTATTAATTCTGAGTCTCAAAAAAGATTCAAAGCGCATTCTAAGGCTTTCGTCCAACTTAAATCCGAAAGTGTTTATCAGATAATCCGCAAGATAAGAAGGCGCCATTTCAGGATCCTTTTTTAATATTGCAACCTGTTCAAATATGGCCTGCACTCTCCTTGAAAATCTCTTAGCTCTTTGCTTATTCCAATTGGCTCCTCCTTTATCAAAACCGGCGTCCAGTTTCTTTTTGAAAATTTCTATGCCAAAATTATTAAACAGAAACTCGGTCAGCAAGTTTTCCGCCGATTTTAATTGCTCGTCAGTGATTTGAGATAAGACATGGTGAAGGAGTTGCTTGGCTTTAAAAGGAATAAGTAATGATCCTCTCTGCTGACTGGAAAGATTTTTAAAGGTTCTCATTAAAATTTCCAGCTCTTTCGGAGGTTCTGTTTCCCCGCCGACAAACAACTCTTTTTTAATAACTTCTTTGGGGCGTTTTTCAACATTAACATCTTCTTTGATTATCCTGCCGTCTTTGATGTGAATTACCCGATCGGCGTAATGGAGAAATTCCGGATTGTGCGTGACTAAAATAATGGTTTTTTTGTCAATGTCGTTCAAATCCTTCAATATTCTCATCACGTTACTTGCCGATTCACTGTCCAGATTTCCCACCGGCTCGTCCGCCAAAATCACTTGGGGATTATTCGCCAAGGCGCGAGCAATCGCCACTCTTTGCTTTTGTCCGCCGGAGAGCTGACTGGGAAATTTTTTAAACTGCTCGCTTATGCTAAAACGTTGAAGTAGTTTCATGCCTTCTTCTATCCTTTCTTTTCTTTTTATGCCACAAAAAGTTTTCGGGATACAAACATTATCAATAACATTCAGCGAGGGAATGAGATAAAAAGATTGAAAAATCATCCCCGTTCCGACTTGATGGAGAATTACTTTGTCATTACTGTTCATCTGGGATAATTTTTTTTCATTTATAGTGACTTCTCCGTAAGTCGGCATCTGAAGCCCCGCAATGGAATAGAGCAGCGTGGATTTTCCACATCCGGAAGGTCCGTAGATAATAATATATTCTTCGGGGTATATATTTAAACTCACGTCCTCCAAAGAACGTACTTCGTTGGATTTTCCCTGATTGTAAATAACCCTGAGATTTTGAATTTTAATAATAGGTTGGTTTTTTTCCATTTACATTTATTTCTAATGCAAAAGCGCGCGCTTTTTATTTTTACACGCTTGTCTGTGAATATTATAACACAATTAGCCTTTATTTTATAGTCACATAAAAAAGGGCGATAAAAAGGGCTAACGCCAAACGATACCAAAAGAAAATTTTATAGCTGGATTTTTCTACGAATTTAATTAAATATTTTATAGCCAGATAGCCGCTGGCGGCTGAAAAAACAATTCCCAGCATCATAGATAAATTGAAACCGGAAATCAATTCCGAAGTTTTTAAAATGCTGGCTCCAAAAACTATAGGAGTAAGCATTAAAAATGAAAAGCGGGCTGAAGTTGTCCGATTTAATCCCCTGGCTAATCCAGTTGTGATAGTAATTCCTGAACGGGAAGTTCCCGGAATAATTGCCAGCGCCTGCGCCAAACCGATTAAAATCCCGTCCGTAAAATTTATTTCTTTTAAACTCCTGCTGCGCGGAAAATATTCATCGGCTAAGTATAAAACCAATCCCCAAAAAAATAAATTAAAAGCGATAAGCAAAGGGTGGCGAAAAATCGTCTCCGCCAAATTTTCTAAAAACAGTCCCGCCAAAACTCCGGGAATAGTGGCAATGATTATGACCCAGAGGAAGTTGGTTTGTAGTTCAAGGTTCACAGTTCGCATTTCACAGATTGCTTTTAATTTAGAATTTGGGATTCGTCTGATTATTGCGCTAAATGCCAGTCTGAATATAGTCGCCCATTCTTTATAAAAATAAACGACCACTGCCAAAAGGGTTCCGAAATGCAAAGCTATGTCAAAAGTCAGCCCGGGATCTTTCCAATTAAAAATCCAGGGTGCGATAATTAAATGCCCCGAAGAAGAAATAGGTAAAAACTCGCTAATGCCTTGTATAAAGCCTAAAAAAGCTGATTGAAAAATTTCCATTAAATATGCTTGACAAAATTAAAAAATTAGAGTATGATGAATTATTAAAATAAAAATGTTCTTCAGGAGGAAAAAACATGGAAAGCACCATATTGTTCCTTATAATAGCAATTTTTGGAGGAGTATTCCTCCTTCGTGTTACTATTTTTAAAAAATATAGAAAGAAAAAATTCTGGCTGATTTTTATTGAGGCCGGAATCGGGTGCGCGTTTGTATTCGCGCTCCCGTGGGCATTATATACACTGCATGTGCTGTGCAGTGTACTAAACTAAAATTCCCTCTCCTCCTTCCGTCTCCCGTCATCTTGCTTGAATCTTAAGCAAGCTCTGGCGGGACTTTTTTATTATCTTTCTAAATTTTAATTTCTTTTGGGTAATGATCCTGTCAAATGACGGGATATTTTTTAAGCTTCACGTAATTACGTTCATAATTACGTTTACGCCTGCCTCTGGGAAATTTATATTTCTCTAGCTACGTTCAATAAAACCTTCGTTTATTAATTTTATTACGGCATTAAACTTTGGCGGATAATTTAAATTTTCTATATATCTATTCATTTTTACTTTGTAGATTTCTTTAATTTTTTCTTCTTTAAAAGAAATTTTTAATTTCTGACCTATTTTTATTTTATTATCCTGTCCAATATTGTTATCTTTTTTTAATTTTTCTATGTTAACTTTAAAACATTTAGCTATCCTCCAGATAGTATCTTTTTTTCTGACTCTATAGGAAAAATGTTTCTTTTTTAAAATTTTTTCTTTTTCTTTTCTGGCTTGGTTTTCCATATAAGCTAAAAAATTTTCATAACTTATTTCTCCTTTTTCTTTTTTTTGTTTTTCGTGTTTTAAGTAACCCCAAATAAGACCTCCGTTATAACCTGCTAGAGCAAGATCCCAATTCCCTGTTTCCTTGTAGAGATATTTTAAATATTTAGCGCAAGCCCGACCACTTTTTAGAGGATCAAATCTCTCATCATTTTCTCCGTCTATTTTTAAGCCAAATTTTCTTCCAGTTCCTTTAGTGAATTGATAGGGACCTCTAGCTATCCTACCAGGTCTTTTTTTCCAATTCCAATAGCTTTCAGGAATAGCCAAATACATAAATTTTTCCGGCACTTCCTCTTCTTTAAAGATTTTTTTTAAATTATCTTCATATTTTTCTATTCCCTTAAAGGCTGTTTTTAAACTATTCACATATTTTGGATTTTTACTATGTTGTTCTTCCCAA
The DNA here is from genome assembly GCA_018400055.1 of Candidatus Moraniibacteriota bacterium. Classification (GTDB taxonomy): domain Bacteria; phylum Patescibacteriota; class Minisyncoccia; order Moranbacterales; family UBA9337; genus M55B143. Next base: position 12,423 of record JAGYNK010000029.1, on the reverse strand, counting down.
TATTTTTGAGTAGCTAAAGAATTATTTATATTAATCTCAATTGGCTCATCCAATCCCATTTTAAAAATTTCATTTATATTTTTATAATCTTCTTGCTCCTGTACTTCTTCGGGAGCTAATTTTATCTCTTTATTTTGGATAATGTCTTCTATTTTTTCAACTTCCTCAATTTCGCTTTCATTTTCTTCCTGAAAAAAACTTATTAAATTATCCAAAGTATCAGCTATTTTTTCATAATCTGCGATAGTCTTAGATCCCACCATCGTTAAAGTTGTCGCCCCGGCCAGCTTTAAAAAATTTCTTCGGCTTAATTTTTCCTTGCTAATTTTTTTTCTCTTTTCAATCTTTTGATCTTTTAAAAGAGAACTTTCAAAACTTGGGGCATTTATTTTCATACTTTTACAGTCTTAATTAATATCATTAAATAGCTATGTTCACTAGCCGGTCTTTCACAAAAATAATTTTCTTAATTTTCTCGCCTTTGGTCCATTTTTTAATTTTTTCACTTTCCAGAGCGATTTTTTTAGCTTCATTTTCAGAAATGTCAGCTGAAACTTTTATTTTATCTCTTACTTTTCCGTTTATCTGAATGACTAATTCTATTTCCTTTTCTTTTATGAACTCCGGGTTATGTTTGGGCCAAGGCTGTAAAAATATGGATTTTTTATTTCCCAGTTTTTCCCATAATTCTTCCGCTGTATGCGGCGCGAAAGGAGATAGTAAGATAATTAGTAATCGGTAGCTGGTGATTGAGATGGTTTTTTCCTTCTCCATAGTATTCGTTAAAATCATAAGCTGGGAAATGGCCGTATTAAAATCAAAACTCTCAATATCTTCTGTCACTTTTTTTATTGTTTGATGCAATAAAATTTCCAGCTGTTCATTCGCATTCGTGCCATTCGCTTTATTATTCGCTTTCATTCGCAGTTTATAAACTTTTTCAAGAAATCTTCTAGTTCCTATCAATCCGTTTGTATTCCACTCAACCGGCTGACTAAACGGTCCCATAAACATTTCATATACTCTTAGGTTATCTGCTCCGTATTTTTTCACGATATCTTCCGGATTTATCACGTTACCCCAGCGCTTGCTCATTTTTCGCCCGTCTTCTGCTAAAATTAATCCGACATGCTTTAATTTTTTAAACGGTTCTTTGCTACCGACAACTTTAATGTCGTATAAAAATTTGTGCCAAAAACGAGCGTAAATCAAATGACGCGTGGCGTGTTCCGCTCCGCCTACATAAAAATCAACCGGCATCCAATGATTAATTTTCTTTTTATTTAAAATATATTCTTGTTTTTTGTTTTTTGCTTCTTGCTTCCTGATTAAGTATGCAAGATAATACCAACTAGACCCAGCCCACTGTGGCATAGTATTGGTTTCTCTTTTGGCTGGTCCTCCGCATTTGGGACATTTTACATTTACCCAATTTTTAATATTTGCCAGTGGAGACTCACCTGTTCCGGTCGGCTTATAATTTTTTACTTCCGGAAGTTTTACCGGCAAATATTTTTCCGGCACTGCTACCGCTCCACACTTTTTACAATGAATAATCGGGATAGGCTCTCCCCAATATCTTTGTCGGGAAAACACCCAATCACGAAGTTTATAATTTATTGCTTTTTTGCCGATTTTATTTTTCTCCAGCCATTCAGTAATTTTATTTTTAGCCTCGGCCGTTTTTAATCCGTCTAAAAAACCGGAATTAATATTAACACCATCGCCAGTAAACGCTTCCTTTAAGTCTTGCCTTAAAATTTCATCTAATAATTCTGGGAATTCTTTGTTTGCTGGATTGTCTTTTATTGTGAAATGCTTTCTATTTTCAAGATACATCAATCTTCCATTTAATTCCTTACTGTATATTTTAGAATTTTGAACTCTGTAATCTCTATCATTTGAAACAAAAATTATTATATCATTAACTCTATTTCTTATTTTTTTATCTATTTTAAAGTCATATAACTTATGCAATCTTTCATTTCCTTCTTCTTTTTGTAATCCCGCTGCGACTAAAATTAATTTATCAATCTTCTTTTTATTTTCACTTAACCAACGTACAGCAAAAGCTCCTCCTGCGCTATGCCCAACAATAGTAGTGTTTTCATCAATATTGATTTTTTTTATCTGCCTTTTCCATTTATTGTAATCTGGCTTCCACGGCATTGGCATTTGAGGATTATGAATTTTATATCCTTTCTTATCTAATTCATTTTTTAACCATCCCAGCCAATGCTTAATATTTTCTGGCACATAATCAGAATCTCTGCTCATATCTTTTTTTGGTGAACCATGAATAATCAGACATTTCTTTTCTGATGACCTTGTGACTTGTTTTATCGGCAAATTATATTTTTTAGCAAATTCAAAATCCCTTTTATCATGAGCCGGAACAGACATAATCGCGCCGGTTCCATAGGAAGCCAAGACATAATCCGCTACCCAAATTGGAATTTCTTCGTTATTAACCGGATTAATGGCTTTGATTCCTTTCAGTTCCACTCCGGTTTTTTCTTTAGCTAAATCTGTCCGTTCCAAGTCAGATTTATTTTTTGCTTTTTTTATATATTTCTCAACTTCTTCCAAATTCCTAATCGGCAATGCGTCATCCCGGACTTGATCCGGGATCTTATTCTTATTTTTTTGAGATTCTGAATCAAGTTCAGAATGACAAAACTTAGAAAGTTTTTTAATTAATTCATGTTCCGGTGAAACAACCATATAAGTGCAGCCAAATAAAGTATCGGGTCTTGTTGTAAATACTTCTAACGAAGTCGCTGACTCTCGCAGACTGAACGCAGACTCTGCTGAATTATTATTTTGATTTCTTGCTATATCATAAATCATTCTTTTTATTTCTAAATCCGCGGTTCCAAAATTAACCAAAAATGCTAATTTATAATCACTGCCTTTTAAGTACGTCCAAGCTTGATTTAATTGCTGTCTGCCAATTTTGGGTAATGCTTTTAATTCAATTAAAACTTTATTTTCTATAACAAAATCAGGCTGATAGGTTCCTATTTTTTTACCTTCATATTTAATATCAATTTGCTTTTCAGATTCAAAAAATAATCCATGTTTTGCGAATTCAATTTTTAATGCGTTATGATAAACGCTTTCTTTATGGCCTAATCCGATATTTTTTTTGACATTAAATATTATTCCTCTGATTTTATAAGTTAAATTTTCATATAATAATTCACTTTTTGTAGTTTGAGGTTCCGCATAATTCCGCGTCAATTCCGCGCTATTCCGCGAAAGGTTTTGGCCATATTCCGACATGCTGTTATTTTTTAAAACATTTTTATTTTTAGAAATAACTTGAAATTTAACTGTAGCGCCAACACTTTTACCGATCCAGTTTCCCTGCATCTCTTTAATAGAATCTTCCCAGTCTAAATCATCTAATCCTTTTAATAATTTGTCTGCATAATCGGTAATTTTTAAAACCCATTGTCGCAAGGGTTTTTTTTCTATTTTTGATCCGCATCTTTCGCATTTTCCATTTTCTAAATCTTCATTAGCTAAAACTGTTTTACAGCTAGGACACCAATTAACCGGTTCATTGGATTCATAGGCCAGACCTTTTTTAAACATTTGCAAAAACATCCACTGGGTTATTTTATAAAATTCCGGATCAGTTGTGTTTATTTCGCGCGACCAATCATAAGTAAAGCCGATTTTTTCCAGTTGGCTCTTGAATTTTTTAATATTTTTTTCAACTGCTTTTCGTGGATGAATTTTATTTTTTATGGCATAATTTTCTGCTGGCAAACCAAAAGCGTCCCAGCCCATAGGATGTAAGACATTATATCCTTGCATCATTTTCATACGCGCCAAAATGTCCGTAGCAATATATCCTTTGGGATGACCAACATGTAATCCTTCTCCCGAGGGATAAGGAAACATATCCAAAACATAATATTTCGGTTTATTCTGCCCTGAACTTGTAGAAATATCTTTAGTTTTATAAAGTTTTTCCTTTTCCCAATATTTCTGCCATTTCTGTTCTATTTTTTTATGATTATATTTATCCATCCCTAGTTACTAATTACTAGTTACTAGTTACTACTTTATCTCAATTTTACTTTTTTTTCAACTAAAAATCATCAGCAAAAAATAGTTGTTTTGATTTATTTTAATTGCGCGAGATATTTTATAATTATTCAGATGTGATATAATAGCGGTATAAAATATTTTACACAAATGATATGAAAATCAAACTTTTTATTTTATTTTTTATTCCCTTGATTATCTTTACTTTTGCGGGTTGCGAAAAAAGCCCAACTTCGCAAACATCGCCTTTGCAAGAACCGGAAACCGGCTATCTCCCTGAAACGGAAACTCTTTCCGTTTCTTTGGAGAATAAGCTGGTCGCTTTGGGTTCAAGTTTAACGCGAGCCAGTAATCTTTCAAGTGAAAAGCAAGGAGAAAATGAAAATTACAGTTTTTCAGTTGGCACAAAGATTGACAGTCTTTATCTTCACTTAAAAAAATCCGGCGATTTGAAGGCTGTAAATTTAGCTTTTCCCGGAGCGGAAATGAGAGATGTCCTAGAGCGACAATTGCCTAAGGCCTTGAAAGAAAACCCAAAATTCATAAGTCTTGACCCGGGAGCTGACATCGTAGGTCACGAGTCTTCAATTTCCGATTACAAACAATGCCTTTCTCAAATTATTAAAGAAATCAATCCTGAAACGACCGTCTTTTTATTCACTTATCCTAATTTTATAAAAATGCGTTCCGCCAATTATGCTTCTTGTCGGGAAAATAAGATAGGGGTAAACTTGGAAAATTTAAGTGAAGCTAGAGTACAAGAATTTAATCAAGCAATAAAAGAGGCCGTGGCGAGAAAGAATAACATAATTTTAGTTGATCTTTATGACTTATTGGGACCGGAAGATATTAGCGATTATGACTGCTTGCACATAAATATTAGCGGACAGGAAAAAATTGCCCGACAATTTATCATTTCTTTAAATAAATAAAAAAAATATGAAAAAATTAATTATTGCTCTTTTTATTGCGGTTTCTTTATTAATCGGATATTTGGCGGGTAATATATTTCCCTTAAAATCAAATTCTTCTGAAGGATTAGCGGAAGATAAGAAGCCTTTTTCTTTGTTTCAGCCGGATGATCAGGGCATTAAAGGAGAGGATAAATTACAAGTAATTTTAGAAATGGAAGATACCGGCAATCCGCTAAATAATGTAGAGGTTAATTTGGCCAAGGAACCGGGTCAACCTCCCCTGGGAGGCACGGCCTTGTCTGATGAAAAAGGTATCGCCACTTTCAATATAAAATCCGGAAATTATTTTATATTTTTCAATAGCAGCAATTTTCCGGGAAACTTACAAATTCCGGAACCACGATCAATTGAAGTGAAATCCGGCGAAGTTAATCAAATAACTTTACCGATAAATCTTAAATAAGCAGTTGGTCAAACTATTTTGTATCTTTTACTAATTCTTTTTTAAAAAAATAAACAGGACGGAGTTTTCCGTCCTGGTTTTTTATTACAACATAATTTATAAATTTTGAAAAAGCTCACTAGCTTTTTCACCTCTAATCTGCTTGTTTAATATTTCCAGTCTCAAGCACCACATTATCTCAGGCTGTTTTTTTAATAATTCCAGCTCTTCTCGAATAGCTTCTTCGTATTTTTCAGGAGCGTATTTTCTAATTCCAGCTATTTTATTATTTATTTTTTCAACATAATACTCATATATCTTTCTCAGCAGGTAAAAGAAAATACTTCTTTGGTAATTTTCTTTTTTCATTTCTTTTTTTAATTTTTGGAATTCTCCACTAGTCAAATCCATAGATTTAACTGAAAAATCCCCGGTTTTTATAGCATTTATTGCCTTTTCAGACATCAATTCCCAATCTAATTTTTTAGGCATTTTTTATCCTCATTTTTCCTTATTGAATTTTCGGTGGACTGTTATCTTATGATCCTCTTTTCTTCTTCCGCAACATAAACTTTAAAAAGACTAATCGGCCTACCAATAAAGCTATATCGGGTCATTAATGCAAATTTATTGCCTGAGATCCAATTATTACCAAGAAATATTAAGTCTGCTGCTTCAAATATCCCTTCGGTTTTTAATCTGTATCCATCCGGGGCTTTAACATTAACTGTCTGTTTTTCAGTGACCATAGTATTACCTCCTAATACTAATTCTTGTAATTTTTAAGTTACTTCGCTCGGTTGAGCATCAATGAATATTAGCAAAACTTTTTCAATCAGTCAATGCATAAAAAAGACGCTAAGGATCTTAAAGACCCTTAGCGTTAAAATATAATTCAGTTAGTCTATTTTTTAAACTTTTTCCAAATTTTTCTTCCGATTGTCCACGCAATCAAAATAATAATTACCCATAAAATAATCGCCGGTAAGGAAACGATCAAGAAATATATTACACCGTCAACCGCGTTTTGTATATTTTTAATTAAGGTTTTGACTGAACTTTTTACCACTTGCCAAGGACGCCAATCTTCTCCTATGGGTTTTATTTCAACATCTTCGCTTAAATAGACGGAAATTACAGACATATCGGTTTGGGACTCCAGATATTTTATCCGCCCTTCCAACCTTTCAATTTCCCCTCTCACTCTGGATATTTCTTTGGTAACTTTCAATATGTCTTCAATTTTTCCACTCTGGTCTAAAATTTTAACAAAGGCTTGTTCTTCCGACCTTTTATTTTTTAATTGCGCCTGCAGATCGGCATATTGTTCCGTTACGTCCTGACCCGTGGTTGATTCGCTAACCACTTGGGTGGCTATTTTTCTAATTTCATTCATCGTTTCTTCAAACTTTTCCACCGGAACTTTTACAGTTATATCCCCGCTTTTGGATCCTTTGACTCTTTCATAAAAATTGGAGGAAAAAACTTCTCCTTCTTTTGACTTGGCAATTTCTGAAATTTTATCAGCTGCGGCTTCGGTGTCAGCCACTTTCAAGGAAAAATTGCCATTTTTTATTACGCGCTTTTCTTGAGATTCTTCGTCTCCAGCTGGTATTTCTTTCGACTCAGTTAAATTTTCCATTCTTGATTCCGTCGCTTTGGGCATAGAGGCTTCAAGACTTAAATCTGAAACGGGATATCCCGTTGAATATTCGGCTTCCTGACTTAATCCGCTCTCGTTTCCTTTAAGATGATAGGAAGCTTCGCGCGAAACATCGCCATAAAACAAATTAAATATTCCGTAAAGCAATAATAGCCCAATAATTATCCCGGCTATTTTTAGCCATTTTTTTGTTTTTTCATCCATATGCTTTTATTTTAAATATTATACTTATGATTATAGCAAAAAATAAAAAAAATAAAATGCCAGCTTACGCCGGCAATTATTATACACTTTAAAATCATACACCATTTTATCTTTTTAAATACCGCTTGGCCACTTTTACTCTCGCTAATTCTTTTTCCAGCGCAATTGCCACACGAGCATATTCCACTTCGTCCATTAACACTCTTTGCTTTTTAATTTCTTCCGCTCTTTTTCTGGCTTCTTCCGCTCTTTCCAGATCAATTTCTTCCGCTCTTTCCGCCGTGTCGGCCAAAACTATTAATTCGTTGTTATGAAATTCTATAAAGCCGCCTGAGATCGCCAAGCTAATTTCTTTTTCTTCGCCTTTCTTTTTTAAAATAATTTCTCCCGGTTTCAGAGAAGCGATGTAAGAACGATGTTTGGGTAAAATTGTCACTTCTCCATCTGCCACAGGCAAAGTGGCTTGATAAATTTCATCCTCATAAACCGTTTTCTCAGGAGTGGTAATTTTAAATTTAATCATAAAAGAAAAGTTTTAAAATTAAATTATTGGAAATTAGATATTGAGAATTGTAAATTACTAAATTAAGAAATTTATTTCTTAATTTCGCTTATATCTCCCTTCATATAAAATTCCTGTTCGCCAATATCATCCAGCTGACCATCCAAAATCATTTTAAATCCTTTTACCGTATCGGACAGTTTTACGTATTTTCCTGAAGTGCCGGTGAATTGTTCCGCCACGAAAAACGGCTGAGATAAGAATTTCTGTATTTTTCTGGCACGGGAAACGGTAACCTTGTCTTCATCGGATAATTCTTCCATTCCCAATATGGCGATGATGTCTTGCAAATCCTTGTATCTTTGAAGCACTTTTTGAACTCCGCGCGCCACTTCATAATGTTCTAAGCCCACAATATTGGGATCCAGAATCGTAGAGCTGGAATCCAATGGATCTACCGCCGGGTAAATTCCCAATTCTGATAAATTTCTTGAAAGGACAACACTTGAATCAAGATGGCCGAAAGTAGTGGCCGGAGCCGGATCGGTCAAATCATCCGCCGGAACATAAACCGCCTGAACAGAAGTTATGGAACCTTTTTGGGTGGAGGTAATTCTTTCTTGCAGTTGTCCCATTTCTTCAGCTAAAGTCGGCTGATAACCCACTGCGGAAGGAATTCTTCCCAGTAACGCTGAAACTTCGGAACCGGCTTGAGTAAACCTGAAAATATTATCAATAAAGAAAAGCACATCCTTATGCTCTCTGTCTCTAAAATGCTCCGCCATGGTGAGAGCTGACAAAGCTATTCTTTGGCGAGCTCCCGGCGGTTCGTTCATTTGGCCGAATACCAGAGCTGTCTTATTTAAAACTTTGGATTCTTTCATTTCATGATAAAGGTCATTACCTTCTCTGGTTCTCTCTCCCACTCCCGCAAAAATAGAGTAACCGCCATGCTCTTGGGCGATGTTGCGAATAAGCTCTTGAATGACAACCGTCTTTCCTACTCCGGCTCCGCCGAATAGACCCACTTTACCACCTTTTATGAAAGGGCAAATAAGATCTATCACTTTTATGCCGGTTTCAAAAATTTCCGCCTCGGTTGACTGTTCTTCAAATTTAGGCGCGCTTTTGTGAATGGGATCATATTTCTCCGCCTTTACTTCTTCTTTTCCATCAATAGAATCACCCAATAAATTAAACATCCTTCCCAGAGTTTCTTTTCCTACGGGAACTTTTATGGGTGTTCCGGTATCTACAGCCTCCATTCCTCTTTTTAGACCATCCGTAGAACTCATAGCGATAGACCTCACTTTGTTTCCTCCCAAATGCTGATGAACCTCTAAAATTAATTTTTTCTCTTTATTTTCGGAAGATTTTTCTCCGGAAAGACTTACTTCCAAGGCATTATGAATTAAAGGCATTTTTTTCTCCTGACTTTCTGTAAATTTAACATCTACTACTGGACCGATTACTCTTGTTATTTTACCAACGTTTTTCATATTTATAATTTTAATTATTTATACCCCCACGAATATACAAATCTTTTTACAAATTTACAAATAATTTGTAGGTTCGTATCGGGATTTGCATATTTGTGGTTTATTCCAACGCCGCTCTGCCGGCGCTGATTTCCGCTATTTCTTGGGTGATTTTCATTTGTCTGATTTGATTGTAGGTTAAGTTTAATCCCTCCGCCATTTCACCGGCTGCTTCGGTGGCATTTCTCATCGCCAGCATACGCGCTGATTCTTTGGAAGCATTAGATTCCAAAATAGCGTGATAAATTTGCATTTCAATAAGTCGCGGAAAAATATGGGTGAGCACCTCTTTGGGATTGGGTTCTACTTTATATTCAGACTCCGGCTCATTTAATTTATGCTCTTCTTTCGGGTTTCCCATTTCAGAAATTTGTTTCTCAAGGTCAGCTTTGCTTATAGGCAAAAGCTGTCTTATTTTGGTTTGTTGAATTGCCGTAGAGACATAGTCGGTGTAAAAAATAACCACTTTGTCATATTTCTTGGCCAAATATTCATCTATAACCATTTTGGATAAAGGACGCACGCTCTCAATATTAGGAAGATAAGTCAATTCCGGAAAAGAGGCAATAATATTTTTTTTCAATTTCCGTGCCAGATTTTCTCCTTTTTTTCCCACGGTTATAAAATCCACCAACAATTTTTCATCGGGAGTGTCTGATTCAATTTTTTCACTTCCAATACGATTTATTTTTAGTTCTTTGGGATTTTCTATTTCTTCCCTTACTTTTTTAATGATTTGCGCGTTAAACGAACCGCAAAGCCCCCGGTTGGAAGTAATAATTATAGCCAGAATATTTTTCACTTTCCTGGCTTCTAACAATCCGGCTTCATATTCTCCGAAAGCTCTGGCTAAATTAGCCAGCACACTCCAAGCGCTGTAAGCATAAGGGCGGATTCTTAAAACACTTTCTGTCGCTTTCCTCATTTTAACGGCGGAAACCATTTCCATCGCCCGCGTTATTTTACTGGTACTTTTTATGGATTTTATTCGCCTTTTAATATCTTTTCCGTTTGACATATGTTATTCTTTACGAATTACCAACCAAGCAAAGAGAATCATTGGCGTATTCGTATAAAATTGGTAATTCGTAAGGATTAATTTTGATAAATCTCTTTGAATCCCTCAATCGCTTTTTTTAATTTCTCAGTAACCTTGTCGGTTAAATCCTGCTCTTTCTTAATTAAATCTAATGTTTCTTTGTGGGTGGATTTCATATATTGGTGAAAATTTTTCTCCCAATCCAAAACTTTCTCCGCTTTCACATCGTCAATATAGCCTTGCGTCAGGGCGTATAAAATCGCTACTTGATTTTCCACCGGCATTGGATTATATTGTGCCTGTTTTAAAATTTCCACTGTCTTTTTTCCTCTCTCTATTTGATTTCTGGTCTTTTCGTCCAAATCCGATCCGAACTGAGCAAAAGCTTCCAATTCCCTAAACTGCGCCAAGTCCAATCTTAATTTTCCCGCTACTTTTTTCATAGCTTTTATTTGAGCTGCCGAGCCTACGCGCGAAACCGATAAGCCAACATTCAGAGCCGGACGAATGCCTTTATAAAACAAGTCTGATTCCAGATAGATTTGACCGTCAGTAATGGAAATAACATTGGTGGGAATATAGGCACTTACATCTCCCGCTTGAGTTTCAATAATAGGAAGTGCCGTAAGCGAGCCTCCACCTAAATCGTCATTAAGCTTGGCGCTTCTTTCCAAAAGGCGGGAGTGCAAATAAAAAATATCGCCCGGGTAAGCTTCCCTTCCCGGAGGACGTTTTAATATAAGAGAAATTTGCCGATAAGCCCAGGCGTGCTTTGACAAATCGTCATAAACCACTAAAACATCTTTGCCTTGATCCATAAAATATTCACCAATGGTGCATCCGGCATAAGGAGCAATAAAAGAGAAAGAAGCCGGGTCGGAGACTCCAGCCATAATTATAATGGTATGCTTCATAGCTCCTCTTTTTTCCAACTCGGCGGCAATTCTGGCTATCTTTGATTCCTTTTGACCAATAGCCACATACACGCAAATAATATTTTCGCCGGATTGGTTTATGATTGTATCAATAGCAATGGCGGTTTTTCCGGTTTGCCGGTCCCCGATAATCAATTCTCTCTGTCCTCTTCCAATGGGAATCATTGAATCAATAGCTTTAATTCCGGTTTGCACCGGCTGATGGACTGATTTTCTGGCAATTACTCCCGGAGCTATTTTTTCAATCGGATAAAATTTTTCCGAACTTATTTTTTCCTTGCCGTCAACTGCCATTCCCAGGGGATTGACTACCCGCCCTATCATTTTTTCCGTCACCGGAAAAGAAAGAATTCTTCCAGTGGATTTAACTTCATCGCCTTCTTTTATTTTATTTCCGTCGCCTAAAATCATGGCGCCTATTTCATCTTCTTCCAAATTCAAAGCCACGCCTAAAATACCGTCTGGAAATTCCAGCATTTCCGAAGCCATAACATCGGATAGGCCGGAAATTTTAGCTACGCCGTCTCCTATTTCAATAACAGTTCCGACTTTTTCCGTTTCAGCGGTCGGTTTAAAACCTGCTATTTGTTTTTTTAATTGTTCAATTATATAGTCTTTTTGACTTGCCATATTTTTTCTTTTATTATTATGCTATCGTATTGAGTTTATTAATTTAAAATCAAAACAAAGGAGGATAATAAATGAGAGGAGGAATAAAAGGAAATTGCAATAAGTGTGGAAATCTCACAAATATTTATTCCCTTGATTCGGAGATTTTATGTCCAAGGTGCTTATTTAAAATGATAGACAAAAAAATTTCTAAACCTAAGCAAGGAACGACAGATGAGGATTTATTGGAACTTTGGAAAAATTTTAAAAAGGTAATATCTCCCTTAATCAAAAGATACGCTTAACTTAATTGCAAATTGGAGCCTTTAAACCTGAAGGCTCCTTTTATTTTCTTAAGCTTTCCCTTAAAAGAGCTATTCTTTTCTTAATGCTTCCGTCTATAATATCATCCCCTACTTTTAAAATAATTCCGCCTTTTAGACTTGCATCAACTTTGTTTTTTAAAATTACTTTTTTTGCTTTGTATTTTTCCTTAATATAATTTTCTATTTTAAAAA